>NZ_LKHP01000004.1:12500-236768 GCF_001440545.1 Caloramator mitchellensis | reverse complement strand
AGTATTGAAGGTAGGCGACGAAGTAGAAATCGTAGGATTACAAGATGAAAAGAAGAAGACAGTAGTAACTGGTGTAGAAATGTTCAGAAAGATACTTGACATGGCAGAAGCAGGAGACAACATAGGAGCACTATTAAGAGGTGTAACAAGAGAAGAAATCGAAAGAGGTCAAGTTCTTGCAAAGCCAGGTTCAGTAAACCCACACAGAAAATTTGAAGGTCAAGTATACGTATTAAAGAAAGAAGAAGGTGGAAGACACACTCCATTCTTTAACGGATACAGACCACAATTCTACTTCAGAACAACAGACGTAACAGGATCAATCAAGTTACCAGATGGAGTAGAAATGTGCATGCCAGGAGACCACATCAACATGGATGTTGAGTTAATCACTCCAATCGCAATGGAAGAAGGATTAAGATTTGCGATTAGAGAAGGTGGAAGAACAGTAGGCGCTGGCGTTGTTGCTAAGATTTTTGAATAATATTTAAAAAGCGGCACATTGTGCCGCTTTTGTATTGCCCTTAATTTCAAGTGTTACTAAAAAAACTGCAAAAAACTAAAATAAAGGAACATCTCTCCCGTTTTATAAGTCATATTAAAGTCTTTTTATTTGTTGGGGAGGAGAGTTAGGATGAAAAAAGTTGTTGCAGTTCTTTTAGTAATATTTTTAATAATTAATTTTTTTAGCCCTACAGTTTTTTCAACATCAAAAAAAACAACCTACTATGATTTATGGTTGAGCAGCAAATATGAACAAACGCTTTACAAAACAAATTCCAGGGTAGTTTATAGTAGGGGTAAGTATAAACTTACCAACTATAACCATGGATATTCTTTTCAATTTCCTAAAGATTTCAATTTTGATATTGCAAAAGATAAGTATTATGTAAGGCTGTTTAATAAAAGCTGTAGAATCGACCTATATCATGAGAATCTGACGAATAAGAACATAAATACATATATCGATGATTTGACAAAATCAATAAGAAAAAATATAATCTTTTCAAGGTATGCTAAGATAAACAACTATAATGTTAGGATTATAGGATATGAAAGAAAAAACAAGTTATTTGAAGGAGATTTGAATTATTATCACTACTACATTATAAATTATAAAAACAAAGTCTTACTTATTCAACTTAAGACAGACCTAAAAAATCTATCTATAAATAAAAAGACAGTAGACCAAATTATTAAAACAATTAATTTTAATGAAAGGAAAAAAGTTAACAATTATAACTTCGATTATAGGACAGTTTCGGGTGAAATTAACTATCTAACAAATGGATATAAATTATCGATTCCTAAAGAAAAATTTGTGTTTGGAACATTTCATGAGCATTCAAGAGATATTGATAAATTAGAAAAAACTTTAGAAACCAGGATAGGGGCTCAAATGTTTTATAAGAACATAAATCAACCTTATGATTCATACACCGAAGAATTAGTGTCAAAGGGTAAAATTCCAATAGTTACTTTTCTTATGAATACTGTTCCTGACTCAAGCGAGAGTTATGTTGAAAAAGTAATTAAAGGAGAATTCGACAATACACTTCTTACTTGGGTTGAAAATGTAAAAAAATTAAATGCACCTGTTCTATTTAGAATTGGAAATGAGATGAATGGCGAATGGACATTTTGGAGTCTCAAATATACTTATAACGACCCAGATTTGTATAAGTTAGCCTTTGCTCACATAGTAAATTTATTTAAGACAAACGGCTGCAACAACGCCTACTTTGTTTGGAATCCAAATAATAAGTCAATTCCAAATTATATCTGGAATGATGCTGTTTTATTCTATCCCGGAAACAAATTTGTAGATATAATAGGCATGACTGCGTATAACTTTGGTAATACCAAATATTCAAAGTTTAGTTATTTTGATGAATTATATTCCGATATGTATAAAACTTACCTTTTAAATTATCCTAATAAACCTATGATGATTGGAGAATTTGCTTCTGTCAGCTCGGGTGGGGACAGACCCCTGTTTATAAAGGATATGTTTGAAAAGATAAAAACTAAATACAAAAACATTAAAATTGTAATTTGGTTTAACAAGAATGATGGGGAATATGATTTTGATTTAATGAATTCAGACTTAAGCATAAAAGCGTTAAAAGAGGGATTAAAACAAGATTGGATAATTAAAGAACCAATACAAAAAAATTAAAATAATTTAAGAAATGTTTTTAATAAAATGCAATAAAATACTTGTCAATTTACAAATAATATTGTAAAATATAAGAGTTGCAAAGTGAAAAGATGCGATGATGCAAGAGGTTGCCGATATTCGGGGAATTCTTGCTGAGTAAGTTCGATCAAGAATCGGGCGACAAAGGTAGTTAAGTTTAGTGTGGACAAAACAATGATACACCCGGATATGTGTGTTTAGCTACCGTTGTCGTGCGTGAAAAAACAAAGCGTGCGATGAAAAGGAGGGTAAGAAAATGGCAAAACAAAAAATCAGAATTAAGCTCAAGGCTTTCGATCATAATCTACTAGATTCATCAGCTCAAAAAATAGTAGAAACAGCAAAGAAAACAGGAGCTTCAGTTTCAGGACCAGTGCCACTACCAACAGAAAAGGATGTTGTAACAATCCTAAGAGCAGTTCATAAGTATAAGGATTCAAGAGAACAGTTTGAAATTAGAACTCACAAGAGACTAATCGACATATTGAATCCAACACAAAAGACTGTAGACGCTCTTATGAGACTTGATTTACCAGCTGGTGTGGATATTGAAATTAAGCTCTAATATTATGAATGCAAAGCATTCCGCTAATATTTAAGGAGGTGCCGAAATGAAGAAAGGAATATTAGGAAGAAAGTTGGGAATGACTCAAATATTCACTGAAGAAGGAAAAGTAATTCCAGTTACAGTGATTCAAGCAGGTCCATGTGTTGTAGTTCAAAAGAAAACAGTTGAAACAGATGGATACGATGCTATACAAGTTGGTTTCGAAGATATAAGAGAAAAGCTTGTAAACAAACCAGAAAAGGGACACTTTGAAAAGGCAAACCTTAAGCCTAAGAGATTTGTTAAGGAATTAAGACTTGAAGATATCAATGGATATGAAGTAGGCTCAGAAATAAAGGCTGATATCTTTGAAGTTGGTGAAAAGGTTGACGTGACAGGAACCTCAAAGGGTAAAGGATATCAAGGTGTTGTGAAGAGATGGAATGCAAATAGAGGACCAATGTCACACGGCTCAAAGTATCACAGAGGCGTAGGTTCAATGGGTGCTTCATCATTCCCATCAAGAACTTTCAAAGGTAAGAAGATGCCAGGACATATGGGAGCAGTAAAGACTACTATTCAAAATCTTGAAATAGTTAAGGTTGACCCAGAAAAGAATGTAATACTTATAAAGGGTGCTGTCCCAGGACCTAAGAAGAGCCTTGTGATTATAAGAGATTCTGTTAAGGCTGTTAAGAAGGCATAACACAAAGGAAAGGAGGATGTAGGATGCCTAAGGTAGATTTATTTAACATGAGTGCTGAAAAGATAGGTGAAATAGAACTTTCAGATGCAGTATTTGGTGCTCCTATAAACAAGGAAGCAATGCATCAAGTAGTTGTTAATATCCTTGCAAATAGAAGACAGGGAACACAATCAGCATTAACAAGAGCGGAAGTTTCCGGTGGTGGAAGAAAGCCTTGGAGACAAAAAGGAACAGGTAGAGCAAGACATGGTTCTATCAGATCGCCACAATGGAGACATGGTGGTATTGTATTTGCTCCAAAGCCAAGAGATTACAGATATACATTACCAAAGAAGTTAAGAAGAGTTGCGTTAAAATCAGCTCTTTCCTCAAAGGTTGCTGAAAATCAGATAATTGTTCTTGATAAGCTTGCTCTTGAAGCTCCAAAGACAAGAATAATTGCAGAAATGCTTAATAAGTTCAATGCTAACAAGACTTTAATAGTTGTTAAGGAATCAGATGAAGCAATCTACAAGTCAGTTAGAAACATTGAAAATGCTCATGTAGTTCCAGTAAACAACTTGAATGTTTACGATATATTAAAGTATGAAAAATTTATTATCACTCAGGAAGCTGCAAAGCTAGTTGAGGAGGTGTATGCATAATGAAGCTAACAAATTACGATATAATAGTAAGACCAGTTATAACTGAAAAGACAATGAATCAAATGGCTTTAAGACAATACACATTCCTCGTTCATCCTGATGCGAATAAGTCAATGATTAAAAGAGCAATTGAAGATATATTCGGTGTTAAAGTTGAAGATGTTAAGACTATCAACTACCAGGGAAAGAAAAAAAGAGTAGGAATGAGCTTTGGAAAAAGACCAGACTACAAAAAAGCTATAATTAAATTAGCAGCAGATAGCAAGGGAATCGAATTCTTCGAAGGATTTGGTGCTTAATTTAAAATAAAAGCTGTTATTGGCTAAATGCCAGATAAGCGAGACGAAGGAGGGAAAAAAATGGGAGTTAAAGTATATAAGCCAACTTCTCCAGGTAGAAGAAACATGTCAGTTCTTGACTTTGCTGAAATAACAAAAAAAGAGCCTGAGAAGTCACTTGTAATAACTTTAAAGAAGAATTCCGGAAGAAATTCATACGGAAGAATAACTGTTCGTCATAGAGGCGGCGGATACAAGATAAAGTATAGAATAATCGACTTTAAGAGAAACAAAGACAATGTTCCAGCAAAGGTAGCAGCAATTGAATACGACCCAAACAGATCAGCATTCATAGCTTTGCTACATTATGTTGATGGAGAAAAGAGATACATTATAGCTCCAAACGATTTAAAGGTTGGAGATACTGTTATGTCAGGCGAAAACGCTGATATAAAGGTAGGTAATGCTCTTCCATTAAGAAATATTCCAGTAGGAACATTTATTCACAATATTGAACTATACCCTGGAAAGGGTGGACAGCTTGTAAGAGCTGCGGGTGGTTCAGCACAGCTTCTTGCAAAGGAAGGAAGCCATGCCCATGTAAGACTACCATCCGGTGAAATAAGACTTGTTAGATTAGACTGCAGAGCAACAGTTGGTATAGTAGGAAACCTAAGTCACGAGCTTGTTAGAATAGGAAAAGCAGGCAGAAAGAGACATATGGGTATAAGACCAACTGTAAGAGGTTCTGTAATGAACCCAGTTGACCATCCACATGGTGGTGGTGAAGGTAGATCACCAATCGGTCATCCAGGACCACTTACTCCATGGGGTAAACCAACTCTTGGATACAAGACAAGAAAGCATAAGAAATACTCAGATAAATTCATTGTTAAGAGAAGAAAATAATTTAAGGGGGCACTTGTATAGGGGGACTCTTATACAAGCTGCTTCCTAAAAATCCTAGAAGGGAGGAAATAAAGTTGGGTAGATCATTAAAAAAAGGACCATTCTGTGACGAACATTTATTAAATAAGATTCTTGAAATGAACAAAGCAGGCGAAAAGAGAGTTATAAAGACTTGGTCAAGAAGATCAACAATTTTCCCACAAATGATTGGACACACAATCGCTGTATATGATGGAAGAAAGCATGTTCCAGTGTATGTGACAGAAGATATGATAGGACATAAGTTAGGTGAATTTGCACCTACAAGAACATTCAAAGGACATGACGACACTGAAAAGTCATCAAAGGTAAGATAATGAAGGGAGGGTGCTTCAATGGAGGCAAAAGTAGCTAAAGCCCATGCAAGATACGTGAGAATATCTCCTAGAAAAGTTCAAGTAGTTCTTGATTTGATAAGAGGAAAGAATGTTGGAGAAGCTTTATCAATACTTAAACTTACACCAAGAGCAGCTGCTCCAATAGTTGAAAAAGTTTTAAAATCAGCTATGGCAAATGCTGAAAACAACCATAACATGGATGTTGCAAAGCTATATGTTGCAGAAACATATGCTAATCAAGGACCAACTTTAAAGAGATATCAGCCACATGCTCAAGGTAGAGCATTTGAAATAAAGAAAAGATCAAGCCACATCACAGTGGTATTAAAGGAAAGAGCGTAACGGAAGGAGGGTCATCGCGTGGGTCAAAAAGTAAATCCACATGGATTAAGAGTAGGTATAATAAAGGACTGGGATGCAAAGTGGTATGCTGATGATAAGCATTTTGCTGACCTATTAATAGAAGATAACAAAATAAGAGAGTTTATAAAGAACAAATACTTCCAGGCTGGAATTTCAAAGGTTGTTATTGAAAGAACAGCAAACAAGGTTAGAGTTAACATACACACAGCAAAGCCAGGTATTGTTATAGGCAAAGGTGGCCAAGGTGTTGAAGAATTAAAGGGTCAAATTGAAAAAATGACTAAGAAGAATATACTTATCAACATCGTTGAAGTTAAGAATCCAGAAGTTGATGCGCAATTAGTTGCTGAAAACATTGCAGCTCAAATTGAAAAGAGAGTTTCATTTAGAAAGGCAATGAAGCAAGCTATATCAAGATCAATGAGATTTGGAATAAAGGGTATCAAGACTGCTGTTTCAGGTAGACTTGGTGGTGCTGAAATGGCAAGAACTGAAGGTTACCATGAAGGAACTATTCCACTTCAAACATTAAGAGCAGATATAGATTACGGTTTTGCAGAAGCTCACACAACTTATGGTAAAATCGGTGTTAAGGTTTGGATATACAAGGGCGAAGTTCTTGCAAAGAAGAAGCCACAAATAACTGAATCAACTGAAGCTGCTAACGAATAATTGCAAAAGGGAAGGAGGAATTGGACATGTTAATGCCAAAGAGAGTTAAGCATCGTAAGGTTCAACGTGGAAGAATGAAGGGTCAGGCAACAAGAGGAAATACTCTTGCTTACGGCGATTTTGGTATTGTAGCTACTGAATCAGGTTGGGTTACAAGCAACCAAATCGAAGCAGCGAGAATTGCAATAAACAGATACATCAAAAGAGGCGGAAAGCTCTGGATAAAGATTTTCCCAGATAAGCCAGTAACTAAGAAGCCAGCTGAAACTCGTATGGGTTCAGGTAAAGGTGCTCCAGAATATTGGGTAGCAGTAGTTAAGCCAGGCAGAATATTATTCGAATTAAGTGGAGTTAACGAAGAAGTAGCAAGAGAAGCTATGAGACTTGCATCACACAAACTTCCTGTTAAATCAAAGTTTGTAACTAAGAGTGACTTTGAGATGGGTGGTGAAGTAAATGAAGGCTAATGAATTAAAGGTAATGCGTGAATCGACACCAGATGAACTATTAAAGAGAATAACAGAATTAAAGGCTGAACTTTTCAATCTAAGATTTCAACATGCAACTGGCCAGCTTGAAAACCCAATGAGAATAAGAGAAGTTAAAAAGACTATAGCTCAGCTCAAAACAATAATGAGAGAGAACGAACTTAAGGCTATGGGAAGATAATGAAGGGAGGTATAGCCTGTGGAAAGAGGACTTAGAAAAGTTAGAATAGGCAAGGTAGTTTCTGATAAAATGGACAAAACTATTGTTGTTGCTGTAGAAAAATTAGTTCGTCACCCTCTTTACGGCAAGACAGTGAAGAGAACAGCTAAGTTTAAGGCACACGATGAAAATAACACAGCTAAAATAGGCGATGTTGTAAAGATAATGGAAACAAGACCTCTAAGCAAAGATAAGAGATGGAGACTTGTTGAAATTGTTGAGAAAGCAAAATAATTTCTCTGAAAGGAGGTTTAACTTATGATTCAGCCACAAACTAGATTAAAAGTTGCTGATAATACAGGTGCTAAGGAACTTATGTGCATAAGAGTTCTTGGTGGTTCAAATAGAAGATATGCAAATATTGGAGATATAATAGTAGCTAGCGTTAAGAGCGCAACACCCGGAGGTGTTGTTAAAAAGGGAGACGTTGTAAAGGCTGTTGTAGTAAGATCTGTTAAGGGTGTTAGAAGAGTAGACGGAACATACATTAGATTTGATGAAAACGCTGCGGTAATCATAAAAGAAGATAAGACTCCAAGAGGAACAAGAATTTTTGGACCTGTAGCAAGAGAGTTAAGAGAAAAAGAATTTACAAAGATTCTTTCACTTGCACCAGAGGTACTATAAAGGGAGGTGGACTAAATGCCTAAGGTTCATGTAAAAAGAGGAGATACAGTTCTTGTAATCTCTGGTAAAGATAAAGGTAAGAAGGGAGAAGTTTTAAAGGTTTTCCCTGATAAGAATAGAGTAATAGTTAAGGATGTAAACATTGTTTCAAAACATGTTAGACCAAACATGGCTAATAGACAAGGCGGAATAATAAAGCAAGAAGCTGCAATCCATGCTTCAAACGTAATGCTTTACTGCACAAAATGCAATAAGCCTACAAGAATAGCGCATAAAATACTTGAAGATGGATCAAAGGTTAGAGTTTGCAAGCATTGCAATGAGACATTCTAAACCTTGAAAGGAGGTTAACTAAATGATTCCAAGACTCAGAGAAAAGTATGAAAACGAAGTAGTTCCAGCTTTGCGTGAAAAGTTTGGATATAAGAGCATAATGGAAGTTCCAAAACTTGAAAAAGTTGTTATAAATATGGGAGTTGGCGATGCTAAAGACAACCCAAAACTATTGGATGCTGCGGTTAATGACTTATCAACAATAGCTGGACAAAAGGCTATTGTAACAAGAGCAAAAAAGTCAGTATCAAACTTCAAGATAAGACAAGGAATGCCAATAGGATGCAAGGTAACTCTAAGAGGAGTAAGAATGTATGAATTTGTTGATAAGTTATTAAACATTGCTCTTCCAAGAGTTAGAGACTTCAAGGGAGTTTCAAATAAGGCATTCGACGGTAGAGGAAATTACTCACTTGGTATAAAGGAACAACTTATTTTCCCTGAAATTGAATATGATAAGGTTGAAAAAGTTAGAGGAATGGATATTATCTTCGTTACAACTGCTAAGACAGATGAAGAGGCTAGAGAATTATTAAGATTACTCGGTATGCCATTCGCTCAGTAAAAAAGGAGGGAACATTGTGGCACGTAAAGCAATGATTGAAAAGTGGAAAAGAGAACCAAAGTTCTCAACAAGAGCTTATACAAGATGCAGAATATGTGGAAGACCACACGCAGTGCTTAGAAAATACGGAATATGCAGAATTTGTTTTAGAGAACTTGCATATAAAGGTGAAATTCCAGGTTGCAAGAAGGCAAGTTGGTAATATATAAGTTGAAAGGAGGCCAGAAACTATGGTTATGACTGACCCAATTGCTGATATGTTAACTCGTATCAGAAATGCAAATATAGTAAGACATGAATACGTTGAAGTTCCAGCCTCAAAAATTAAAAAGAGGATTGCGGAAATATTAGTAGAAGAAGGTTATTTAGCAGCAATGGAAGAATACCAAGATGGTCCAGTTCCAATGCTTAAGCTTACAATGAAATATGGCCAAAATAAAGAAAGAGTAATTTCAGGTTTAAGAAGAATTTCTAAGCCAGGTTTAAGAGTTTATGCTCATAAGGATAATATACCAAAGGTTCTTGGAGGACTTGGTATAGCAATTTTATCAACTTCAAGAGGAATCATAACTGATAAAGTTGCAAGAAAAGAAGGTATCGGTGGAGAAGTTATCTGCTACATCTGGTAATATTAGTGAATAGGAGGTGCAGTCATGTCAAGAATAGGTAGACTTCCTGTAGTTATACCTCAAGGCGTTACAGTTACAGTTGATGAAAACAATTTAGTAACTGTAAAGGGACCAAAGGGAACTTTGACAAAGCAAATGAGCAAGAAAATAAACATAGCTATTGAGGATGGTAAGGTAGTCGTTACAAGACCAAACGATGAAAAAGAAGTTAGATCATTACATGGATTAACAAGAGCGCTTATAAATAACATGATAATTGGTGTTACTCAAGGATTCCAAAAAACACTTGAATTAGTTGGTGTAGGATATAGAGCAGCTAAGCAAGGCAAGAAGCTTGTTTTAAGCGTTGGATATTCACATCCAGTTGAAATAGAGCCAGCAGAAGGAATTGAATTTGATGTTCCTGCTGCAACTCAGGTTATAGTTAAAGGAATTGATAATGCTGTTGTTGGACAAATGGCAGCTAAAGTAAGAAGCGTTAGAGAACCAGAACCATACAAAGGAAAAGGAATTAAATACTCTGATGAAGTTATCAGACGTAAGGAAGGTAAGACTGGTAAGAAGTAATAGAAAGGAGTGAGCTTTGATGTTTAGTAAGCCATCCAGAAACGAACAAAAAGAAAGAAGACATCTAAGAGTTCGTAAAAAGGTATATGGAACAGCTGAGCGTCCAAGATTAAATGTTTATAGAAGCGAAAAGCATATGTATGCGCAAATTATAAATGATGACCTTGGAGTAACTTTAGTTGCTGCTTCAACGCTTGATAAGGAATTAAAGGATAAGATATCAGCAGGCAGCAACAAAGAAGCAGCAAGGGAAGTTGGAAAGCTTATAGCAAAGAGAGCTTTAGAAAAGGGAATTAATCAGGTTGTTTTCGACAGAGGCGGATATATATATCATGGAAGAATACAAGAACTTGCTGAAGGCGCAAGAGAAGCAGGCCTTGACTTCTAAAGGAGAAGGAGGGAAATAGATGAGAATTGATCCAAGCAAAGTTGGACATATAAAGGAAAAGGTTGTTTTCATAAATAGAGTTGCTAAGGTTGTTAAGGGTGGTAGAAACTTTAGATTCAGTGCTCTTGTTGTTGTAGGAAACGAAGACGGATACGTTGGAGTAGGTATAGGTAAGGCTACTGAAGTTCCTGAGGCAATAAGAAAGGCTATAGAAGATGCAAAGAAACAATTAATAAAGGTTTCAAGATATGAAACAACAATACCACATGAAATAGTTGGAGAATATGGTGCAGGTAAGGTATTCTTAATGCCAGCTCCAGAAGGAACAGGTATAATTGCAGGTGGCCCTGTTCGTGCAGTCCTTGAATTAGCAGGTATTAAGGATGTTAGAGCAAAATCACTTGGTTCAAACAACGCAAGAAATATGGTTAATGCTACAATGGATGCATTAAGCAAGCTAAAGACAGCTGAAGAAATTGCAAGATTAAGAGGCAAGAGCGTAGAAGAGATTTTAGGTTAGGAGGGGAAGACCGTGGGTAAGCTCAAAATAACTCTTGTGAGAAGCACAATCGGCAGAAAGCCTGACCATAAAGCTACAGTAAGAGCCCTCGGCTTAACAAAGATTGGCAAGTATGTTGAACATGAAGATACTCCTCAAATAAGAGGTATGGTGAATAAAGTTAAATATATGCTAAAGGTTGAAGAAGTTTAATACGAGGGAGGTGCCGAAAATGAAGCTACATGAATTAAGACCAGCTCCCGGAGCTAAGAAGGAGCCTAAGAGAGTAGGTAGAGGAACAGCTACAGGTCAAGGAAAGACTGCTGGAAAAGGACAAAAAGGTCAAAAGTCAAGAACAGGCGGTGGAGTAAGACCAGGTTTCGAAGGTGGTCAAATGCCATTGCATAGAAGACTTCCAAAAAGAGGCTTCACAAATATATTTGCAAAAGAATATGCAGAAGTTAATATAGAAGCTTTAAATAGATTCGAAGACGGAACAGTTGTAACTCCAGAATTATTGCTTGAAACAAGAATAATAAATAAAGTGTATGATGGAGTTAAGGTTTTAGGAAACGGAGAATTAAAGAAGGCTCTAACAGTTAAAGCACACAAGTTTAGTGCATCAGCTACTCAAAAGATTGAAGCTGCCGGAGGCAAGATAGAGGTGATCTAATATGGTAAAAACCTTACGTAATGCTTTAAATATTCCGGACTTAAGAAAAAGACTACTTGCTTTGATATTGCTCTTAATGGTATACAGGGCGGGAGTTTTCATTCCCGTGCCTGGAATCGACATTAATCAGTTAAAAAGCATGGTGGATCAAGGTTTATTATTTGGATTCCTGGACATAATATCAGGTGGTGCTTTTAAAGAATTCAGTATATTTGCTTTGGGTATAGTTCCATATATAAACTCATCAATTATATTTAGCTTGCTAGTAATTGCTATTCCACAGCTTGAAGAACTTTCAAAACAAGGTGAAGAAGGAAGAAAGAAGATTGCTGAATATACAAGATATGGAACAGTAATCTTTGCGTTAATTCAATCCTTTAGTATTGCACTTTATTTAAGAAATAATGGAGCATTATTGGATAGCTCATGGGGACAGATACTCCTTATCATGATTACGCTTACTGCAGGCACTACATTTATAATGTGGCTAGGTGAAAAAATAACTGAATATGGTATAGGGAATGGTTCTTCAATGATAATTTTTGCAGGTATACTTGCAAGAATTCCATCAATGGGCTATGCGTTGTGGATAGCAGTAAAGGGTGGAACTGCAAATTATATTGAGATAATACTTTTCCTAGTCTTTGCACTGCTTGTTATTGCAGGTGTTGTGGCAATGGACTTAGGAGAAAGAAGAATACCTGTTCAATATGCCCAAAGAAAAGTTGGTATGAGAACTTACGGAGGACAAAGCACACATATTCCAATAAACGTAAATTCAGCAGGTGTTATTGCGATAATATTTGCTATATCAGTTGTTCAATTCCCACAAATTATTACTCAATTAGCATTACAACCAACTCATCCCATCTATGTATTGTTTAACTCAGGAGCTTTAAGTTCAAGAGGGTGGGTATATCCAATAGTTTATATCTTCTTGATAATATTCTTTACTTGGTTCTATACGTCAGTAACCTTTAAACCAGACGAAGTTGCTCAGAACTTACAAAAAAGTGGAGGGTTTATTCCTGGTTTAAGACCTGGAAAGCCAACTGAAGAATATTTAACAAGAATAATAAACAGAATGACGCTAATTGGAGGTCTATTTGCTTCAGTCGTAGCTGTATTGCCTGTTGTACTTTCAAGATTCCCTGCGTTTGGAAACTTACAGTTCGGGGGAACTGCTCTTCTAATCGTAGTTGGAGTTGCTCTTGAAATAAATAAACAATTAAAGGCACAGCTATCAATGAGGCATTATGAGGGATTTTTAAAATAATTTTTTGGAGGAATTTAGATGAGGATAATTTTGCTTGGACCACCTGGTGCTGGTAAGGGGACTCAAGCAAAAAAAATAATAAATGAGTTTAATATACCGCATATTTCAACGGGGGATATATTTAGAAAAAATATATCTGAAAGAACGGAGATTGGAGTTAGGGCAAAAGCTTTTATTGACAATGGGCAGTTAGTTCCTGATGATATTACAATTGATATTTGTCTTGAACGATTAACCTATAAAGACTGTGAAAATGGATTCTTATTGGATGGTTTTCCAAGGACTGTTCCTCAAGCTGATGCCCTGCAGGAATTCTTAAGCAAAAGGGAATTAAGTCTTGATGCGGCGATAAATATTGTAGTTCCTGAAGATGTCTTGAAAAGAAGGTTATCAGGTCGAAGAGTCTGCGTACACTGTGGAGCAAGTTTCAATATTGAAACAAATCCACCAAAGCTGGAAGGCAAATGTGACTTCTGTAGTTCTGATTTAATACAGAGAAGTGATGATTCACTTGAAACTGTAAATGAACGATTAGAGGTCTACAAAAGGCAGACTCAACCTATAATAGATTATTATTCAAACAAAGGATTACTAAAGAATATCGACGGTTATCAAGATATAGCAAAGGTATTTGAAGATATATGTAAAACGTTAGGGAGAGACCCCAAATGATTTATTTAAAATCAGATAATGAAATACAAATCATGAGAAAATCTGGAAGGATAGTGGCAGAATTATTAGAACTTCTAGAACATCATGTAAGGCCTGGAGTTACAACAAAAGAGCTAGATAGTATTGCTGAAGATTTTATAATAAAATACGGGGCCCGTCCATCATTTAAAGGTTATTACGGGTTCCCTGGAACCCTTTGCACCTCGGTAAATGAGCAAGTAGTTCATGGTATACCAAGCGACAGGGTTTTAGAAGAAGGAGACATAATAAGCATTGATTGCGGAGTTTTATATCAAGGTTTTCACGGTGATGCTGCTAGAACTTTTGCAGTAGGAAAAATTTCAGAAGAAGCAAAAAAGCTCATAGAAGTTACAAAACAAAGCTTTTTTGAAGGACTCAAGTTTGCAACAGTTGGAAACAGAATTGGAGATATATCCAATGCCATCCAAAGGTATGCAGAATCCTACGGATTCTCTGTGGTTAGGGATTATGTAGGACACGGCATAGGCAAACAAATTCATGAGGAACCATCCGTTCCAAATTTCGGTAAGGCTGGCAGGGGTCCTAAGCTGTCAAAAGGAATGGTGATAGCTATTGAGCCTATGATTAACCTAGGAACATATGCCGTTACTGAACTTAATGATGGCTGGACGGTTGTGACTCTTGATAACAGATTGTCTGCTCATTATGAAAATACTGTTGCTATACTTGAAAATGGACCTGAAATTTTGACAATAATTTAATAGAGGTGGATTTTATGGAAGGAATTGCCCTAGGACAATTGGTTCACTCCAGGGCAGGTAGGGATAAAAACAGATATTTTATCATAGTTGGACTTTTGGATGAAAACTATGTATTAATTGCTGACGGAGACCTAAGAAAATTTAGCAAACCCAAGAAGAAAAAGATTAAACATCTAGTTTTTCACGACAAGTTTGCTGATGATATAAGAAATGCTCTGTTGGAAAATAAAAGGATTACTGACGCAGATATTAGGAAATCGCTGCAGTCAATGGGTCTATTATAAGGAGGTGTGTCCACCTTATGTCAAAGGACGACGTTATTGAGTTACAGGGAACTGTAATTGAAGCTTTACCAAACGCGATGTTTAAGGTAGAATTAGAAAATGGGCATGTAATATTAGCACATATATCTGGTAAGCTTAGAATGAACTTTATAAAGATACTTCCAGGCGACAAGGTTACTGTTGAAGTTTCACCATATGATTTAAATCGTGGAAGAATAATTTGGAGAGGAAAGTAAGGAGGGATAGCCATGAAGGTTAGACCATCAGTAAAACCAATTTGCGAAAAGTGCAAAGTTATAAGAAGACATGGTAGAGTAATGGTGATCTGCGAAAATCCAAAGCATAAGCAAAAGCAAGGTTAATTTGAACGCGGCTGCACCGAAGGCAAAATCGGTGATAATATATAGTTTAATAAAATCACAGGAGGTGTAAAAACACAATGGCTAGAATTGCAGGTGTTGACTTGCCAAGAGAAAAAAGAGTAGAAATAGCTCTAACTTATATCTATGGTATAGGTAGACCAAGTGCTAATAAGATATTGCAAGCTACTGGTGTTAACCCAGACACTAGAGTTAAAGATTTAAGCGAAGAAGAAGTTGCTAAGTTAAGAGAATACATTGACAAGAACTTTACTGTTGAAGGTGACTTAAGAAGAGAAATAGCACTAAACATTAAGAGATTAATGGAAATAGGATGCTACAGAGGATTAAGACATAGAAGAGGATTGCCAGTTAGAGGCCAAAGAACAAAGACAAATGCAAGAACAAGAAAGGGCCCAAGAAGAACAATCGCAGGAAAGAAGAAGGCAGGAAAATAATAAAGGAGGGACGATGAATGGCGGCACAAGCTAAAGGTAAGAAAGTTAGAAAAAGAAGAGAACGTAAGCATGTTGATCGTGGCGCAGCTCACATTAAATCAACATTTAACAATACAATTGTGACTATCACAGACGTGAATGGAAACGCTATAGCTTGGTCAAGTGCTGGTGCACTTGGATTCAGAGGCTCAAGAAAGAGCACTCCTTTTGCAGCACAGATGGCAGCAGAAACTGCAGCTAAAGTTGCAACAGACCACGGTATGAAATCAGTTGAAGTTTACGTTAAAGGTCCAGGTTCAGGTAGGGAAGCTGCAATCAGAGCATTACAAGCTGCAGGACTTGAAGTTAGTCTAATAAAGGACGTAACTCCAATACCACACAATGGCTGCAGACCACCAAAGAGAAGAAGAGTCTGATTATAGGAGGTGTAACAAATGGCTAGATATACAGGACCATCCTGCAAACTTTGCAGAAGAGAAGGAGTTAAGCTATATCTTAAGGGAGATAGATGCTATTCAGATAAATGTGCTATAGTTAGAAGAGCATATGCTCCTGGACAACATGGACATAACAAGAAGAAGCTAACTAACTATGGTTTACAATTAAGAGAAAAACAAAAGGCAAAGAGAATTTATGGAGTATTAGAATCACAATTTAGAAAATACTATGAAGAAGCAGAAAGACAAAAGGGTATTGCCGGTGAAAACCTATTAAGACTTCTTGAATTAAGACTTGACAACATTATTTTCAGGTTAGGTTTTGCTGGTTCAAGAGCTGAAGCAAGACAATTAGTTAGACACGGACACTTCACAGTAAACGGCAAAAAGGTAAACATACCATCATACATTGTTAGATTAAATGATGTTATTGCTGTTAAAGAATCAAGCAAGAATTCTGAAAAGTTTAAAGCTTTACAGGAACTAGCAACTACTACTCCAAAGTGGTTAACAGTTGATAAAGAAAAGATGGAAGGTCAAGTTGTTGCTCTTCCACAAAGAGAAGATATTGATATCCCAGTTAACGAAACACTAATCGTCGAACTTTACAGCAAGTAATAATAATTAGAATCAGTTGCCCTCGGTATGAAAAGATAAAAAAGGGAGGGTTTGTTAATGTTTGATATTGAAAAACCAAAGGTTGAATGTGTTGAACGTGATGATGCAAATAATTATGCTAAATTTGTTATAGAACCTCTTGAAAGAGGTTATGGAACAACACTTGGCAATGCGATGAGAAGGGTTCTTCTTTCATCGTTGCCAGGTGCAGCTGTGACAACAGTTAAGATAGACGGAGTTTTACATGAATTCTCAACTGTTCCAAATGTTAAAGAGGATGTCGTTGAAATTATATTAAATATTAAAGGCCTTGCGATAAAGGCTGAAGGCGACTTCCCAAAGACAGCAGTAATTGACGTTACTGGACCTGCAGTAGTAACTGGCGGCGATATCAGATGCGATGGGTCAGTTGAAATTGTTAACAAAGACCATCATATTGCCACAGTAAGTGCAGGTGGGAGATTGTATATTGAAATGACAATAGATCAGGGCAGAGGATATGTTTCTTCAGAAAGAAATAAGGAATTGAGCCATACTATTGGTGTTATCCCTATAGATTCAATATACACCCCTATTAAAAGAGTTAATTATGTAGTTGAAAACACTCGTGTAGGACAAAGAACTGATTATGATAAATTAACTCTTGAAATTTGGACTAATGGAACAGTTTCGCCAGATGATGCAATTAGTTTATCAGCAAAGTTGTTAATAGAACATTTTAGAATATTCTTATCTTTAACAGATCACGTGGACAGAGTTGAGGTTCTCGTAGATAAGGAAGACGAAAAGAAGGATAAGGCTCTTGATATGACTATTGAGGAGCTAGATTTATCACAAAGAGCATTCAATTGTCTAAAACGTGCAGGCATCAATACTGTTGGAGATTTGGTTGAAAAATCTGAAGAAGATTTAATGAGGGTTAGAAATTTAGGTAAGAAATCTCTCGAGGAAGTTATACAAAAATTGGAGTCACTAGGATTTAGCTTAAAGAAGTCAGAAGAATAGGAGGGATGCAAAGTGGCAAAGAATATGGGCTACCGTAAGCTTGGCCGTCCTACAGATCAAAGAATAGCTATGTTGAGAAATCTTGTAACAAGCTTTTTCAAATCAGAGGATGGAAGAATACTAACTACTGAAGCTAGAGCTAAGGAAGTTAGAAGCATTGCTGAAAAGATGATAACTCTTGCTAAAAGAGGAGATTTACATGCAAGAAGACAAGTTCTTTCTTATATAACAGAAGAAGAAGTTGTAGCAAAGTTATTTAGCGATATAGCAAAAAAATATGAAAATAGAAACGGCGGCTATACAAGAATAATGAAACTTGGACCAAGAAGAGGGGACGCCGCAGAAATGGTTATATTAGAATTAGTGTAAGCAGTAAGGGATTAAGTTAAGTATATCTATACTTAATCCCTTTTTGTTAATTAAATTTTATAGAAGGTGTTTGCCTTATGGAAATGATAAAAGCTATAGACGTAAATTTTAATTATAAAAAGGAATTTGACGATGAAGATAAAACCACTGCATTGAATGGAATCAATTTGACCATTAAACCTGGTGAGTTTGTTGTTATTATTGGTCATAATGGTTCAGGAAAATCAACTCTTGCAAAGCACTTCAATGCAATATTAGTTCCTTCAAGTGGAGATGTAATCGTAAAAAATATGAATACAAAAGATGCATCTTTGATTTGGGATATAAGAAAATCCGTTGGCATGGTCTTTCAAAATCCTGACAATCAAATTGTTGCAACTATAGTTGAAGAAGATGTTGCATTTGGACCAGAGAATTTAGGAGTAGAGCCAGCGGAAATTCGCAAAAGAGTAGATGAAGTACTAGAAACAGTTGAAATGCTAGAATATGCGAAACATGGACCTCATCTGCTTTCAGGAGGTCAAAAACAAAGAGTCGCAATTGCGGGAGTCCTGGCTATGAAACCAAGCTGTATTGTTCTTGATGAACCAACTGCAATGCTCGACCCATCAGGTAGACGTGAAGTTATTAACACTATAAAGAAATTGAATAAAGAGGAAAAAATAACCATTATATTAATAACTCATTTTATGGAAGAGGCTGTTGATGCCGATAGAGTAGTTATAGTTTCCGATGGGAAAATTGTTATGGATGATAGCCCAAGAGAAGTTTTCAAAAAGGTAAAGGAATTAAAAAGCTTAGGCCTTGACGTGCCACAAGTGACTCAACTCGCATTTGAATTAAAAAATGAAGGAATAGATATAAAGGATAATATCTTGACTATTGAAGAGATGGTGGATGCATTATGCCGGTTAAAATAGAAAATTTATCGTATGTGTATATGCCAAATACGCCTTTTCAAAAAAAGGCGTTAGAAAATATATCGATTAACATAGCTGATGGAGAGTTCATTGGTTTGATTGGTCATACAGGTTCAGGAAAATCTACTTTAATACAGCAAATAAATGGACTGTTAAAACCGACTGAAGGTAAAGTTTACATTGATGAAATCTGCCTGACAGACAAAAATGTTGAATTAAAAAAAATTAGGCACAAAGTAGGCATTGTATTTCAATATCCAGAACACCAATTATTTGAAGAAACGATATATAAAGACATTGCTTTTGGACCGACAAATTTAGGACTTAATCCTGAACAAGTAGAAGATAGAGTAAAAAGAGCAATGAAGTTTGTTGGAATAGATTATGAAAGATATAAAGACAAGTCTCCATTTGAAATGAGTGGTGGACAAAAAAGAAGAGTGGCAATTGCAGGTGTATTAGCAATGGAGCCTAGGGTCTTAATTCTTGATGAGCCAACAGCAGGACTTGACCCAAGGGGACGAAATGAAATACTAAATCAAATAAAGAATATGCATAAAGAATACAAAATGACTATTATAATGGTTTCTCATAGCATGGAAGAGGTGGCACAATTGGCAGATAGGCTAATTGTATTAGATAAAGGAAGAGTAGTTTTAGAGGGAGCCCCCAGAGAAGTATTTAGCAAGATTGATGTTTTGGAAAAAATAGGCCTTGCTGCTCCGCAAGTAACTTACCTTGCTAGAAATTTAAGGAGCAAAGGATTTGATATAAAAGAGGATATCATGACAATTGAAGAGGCAAAACACGAAATACTTAGAGTCTTAAGGAGAAGAACATTATGATAAAGGATATTACTATTGGACAATATCTTCCAGGGGACTCGTTTATCCATAAGTTAGACCCAAGAGTTAAGATAATGTTATCTTTTCTTTATCTCATAACAGTTTTTGTGGTTAATAACTATGCGGGGTATGGAATTGTAATTGTATTTACATTATTTATGATTGCAATTGCACATGTTCCATTCAAATATTTATTTAACGGCATAAAGGGTATCATATGGTTAATAATTTTTACCGCTGTATTAAATGCGACCTTGACTCCTGGGAATGTATTATTTAGGTTGTTTGATGTTATACCTTTTACCGACAAAGGAATTAATCTGGCAATTTTTATGTCGTTAAGGTTAATTCTTTTGATTATAGGGACTTCATTACTAACATTAACAACATCACCAATAGCTCTTACCGATGGCATTGAAAGAATATTAAATCCTTTTAAAAGAATAGGACTTCCTGCACACGAACTTGCAATGATGATGACTATTGCATTAAGATTTATACCTACATTATTAGACGAAACTGACAAAATAATGAAGGCACAGATGGCAAGAGGTGCAGATTTTGACTCTGGCAGCATTGTAAAAAAAGCAAAGGGGTTAATCCCAGTTTTAGTGCCGTTATTCATTAGTGCATTTAGGAGAGCTGATGAGTTAGCATTAGCTATGGAAGCTAGATGCTACAAAGGAGGAGAAGGAAGAACACGTTTAAAGCAGCTTAGAGTTAGCTATAGGGATTATATTGCTATAACACTGTTTTTAGTTTTTTCAATAATATGTATTATAAGCAGGCGATAAGTATGAGAAACATAAAACTTATTATTGAATATGACGGAACCAATTATTGTGGATGGCAAAAACAAAAAAATGGTATATCCATTGAGGAAATGATAGAAAAATCAATTGAGAAAATTTTAAAGGAAAAGGTTGAGCTAATAGGTTCAAGCAGAACCGATGCAAAGGTTCATGCTAAGGGACAAGTAGCTAACTTTTTTACAAACACTCGTGTCCCTGCAGAAAAGATATGCAATGCTCTTAATTCAGTTTTACCAGAAGATATTAAGATAATTCATTCTGAAGAAGTTTCAAAGGAATTTCATTCAAGATATGACAGCAAAGGTAAAAAATATAGCTATCTAATTGTGAACAGGGAAGTTCCGTTGGCTTTGTATAGAAATTATGCAGCGCATGTAAAATATGATTTAAATTTAGGCAATATGCAGGAAGCCTGTAAATATTTTTTAGGAGAACATGATTTTAGTGCCTTTAGAAGCACAGGAAGCTCGGTTAAAACAAGTGTAAGAAACATTATGTTACTAGAATTGATTAAGAGAGATGAATTTATAACTGTCAACATTGAAGCAAATGGGTTTCTTTACAATATGGTAAGAATAATTGTAGGGACATTAATAGATGTTGGCAGAGGTAAAATTAAACCCAATGAAATAAAGGATATAATACAGTCAAAGGATAGAAAAAGAGCAGGTGCAACTGCACCACCACAAGGACTTTATCTTGAAAAAGTTTATTATTGATGTTGACACACCAGGATAGTTGTATTAAAATAAAATAGTGTGATTATGTGTAAAAAGGACCACTAGCCCCGGATCCTTTACGATAGAAACTAGGATTTTGTTAGGGAGGGAAAACGATGAAAACTTACATGGCAAAGAAGGAAGAAGTTCAAAGAAAATGGTATGTAGTAGACGCTACTGATAAGACATTAGGAAGACTTGCTAGCCAAATAGCGACTATATTAAGAGGAAAGCATAAAGCGATTTACACTCCAAACGTTGACACTGGTGACTTTGTTATCGTTATCAATGCAGAAAAGGTTGCATTAACTGGAAAGAAGCTTGACCAAAAGTTATATAGACATCATTCTTTATATCCAGGCGGAATGAAGGAAGTATCATATAGAAAACTATTAGATACTAAACCAGAACTTGCAATCGAAGAAGCTGTTAGAAGAATGCTTCCAAAGGGACCACTTGGAAGACAAATGTTCAAAAAACTTAAGGTTTACAGAGGCTCAGCTCACAATCATGAAGCTCAAAAGCCAGAAGTTCTTGAACTTAAGTATTAATGAGGCCTGAAGGGAGGATACGATGATGGAAAGAGTTCAATACTACGGAACAGGAAGAAGAAAGACATCTGTAGCTAGAGTAAGATTAGTTCCAGGTGAAGGAAATATCATAATAAATAAAAGAAATATTGAAGATTACTTTGGACTAGAAACTTTAAAGGTTATAGTTAGACAGCCACTTGCACTTACAGGGACTTTAAATAAATATGATGTTCTTGTAAACGTTCATGGTGGTGGATTCACAGGCCAAGCTGGTGCAATTAGACATGGTATAGCAAGAGCATTGGTTAATGCAGATGCAGACCTTAAGCCAGTATTAAAGAAGGCAGGATTCTTAACAAGAGACCCAAGAATGGTAGAAAGAAAGAAATATGGTCTAAAGAAGGCAAGAAGAGCTCCACAATTCTCAAAGAGATAATTTAAACCCTCCGTTCAGGAGGGTTTTTATTGTATATTTTTTATTTTGACCCAAAGTAATCAAGGATGCCACAATAAATTGCCCATGCTATTTTATTCTGATAATCCTCTTGATTTAATAGGGCTTCTTCATCAGGATTTGATAAAAAGCCGCACTCAACGATTACTGAAGGAATTCCATTATTCTTAAGAATATAGTAAGTATCAGATGATTTAGCAACACGATTATTACCTCTGTTTAGAATATTAATTAACTCCTGTTGGATATATTTTGCTAATTCTTCGCTTTTGGAATCTCCAGTTAGATAAAATGTTTGGGCACCATAATACCTAGATTGTGGAAAATAATTTAGATGAATGCTTATAAACAAATCAGCCTGATTCTCTTTAATTATCTGTTTTCTATTTTTTAAATCTTCTGCTTTTTTCCCCCGCCGTGTTTCGTAGGAATAAAGCCCTTCATCAACTTCACGTATCATAATACATGTGTCACCATGGCTTTCAATATATCCTTTTAATTTCTGCGCTATAGCAAGATTTATATTTTTTTCAACTGTTCCATTATTGCCGATTGCACCACCATCAATTCCACCGTGACCTGCATCAACTATAATTGTAATATTATTTTTAACGCCAAAAGTTGTAGTATCTATATACAATCTGCTTGCGAATACTATGATATAAGCAAAAAAGACAAATATTATAGGGATTAATATTCTTTTCATAGCATCACCCTAAAATAAAAATACATTAATATACTATGCAGAAATAATTTGTATTATTCAAAAAGGCTGCCGTTTGGCAGCCTAAACTATATCTCATTATCTTTTTTTTCGATACAATGAGGGCACTCATAGTAGAAGGGATGGTCCATTAACAAAGAAGCCTCATTTAAAGAACTATACATATCGATATCATCCTCATGAATAGAATTAATTTTACATTCATCTTTTTCATTTAATAAATCGTGCAGAGTCTTATTAGGAATATCATATAAATATCTTTTTCCAAAGTAAGGGTAATTGTATCTTCTCATATTCCACCTCATCTTTTTTCTGTAATTATAACACAAATTTTTAACGATGTGCAATAATAATAAAGAATAGAAATAATCAAAAAAATGTGATTTAAATCAAAAAAACTATTGTCTAAATTTTATAATTATTTATAATATACTTATGCTTTAAATTATGAGTTGGGGATGGTTAAATGAAAATAATAAACAATAGATTCAGAATTATAAAGAAGAACTACCAAAATCAGATAATTACATCATATAGAGTTGCCGACCTTAAGAGTTCCCATAGGACGATTAATCTTAATATTCTTAATTCAGATTCTATGGACAAAAAATTAATAAATTATTGTATCGAAGAATTTATTATGTTGTCCAACATAAAAAATGATAATATTATTAAGCTACATAATTTTTACGTTATTGAAAGCATAGATAACGGTCAAATTAAAGATAAGACTTATTTTTTTACATCTGATAGAGTGGAAAACCAAGTTTCTTTCAACATGATAGAAAAGTTAAGTTTACAGTCAAAAATAGAATTATTCATAAAGTTATGTAGAACAATAAATTATTTGCACTTGATTGGTTACAATTATTTATATTTAAATTTATTAAATATTAATCTAATAAATAGAGAAGGAGATTTAGATATAGTTATTAACGATATACTAACATCAAAAATAAATGATAAATTATATAGTTCCAAAAAAGGTAATTTATTATTTAAAGCACCTGAAGTAATAAAATCAGACGAAGTGACAAATCAATCAGACATATATTCACTTGGAGTAATGTTAATTGCTTTCTTGCTTGGAAGATTAAAATTTACAAATATTGAGGAAGGCATTCAATTTCTTTATGGGTTAAATAAACAAATTCCAAGTGGTTTAATAAATATAATTAAGACAATGACGAGAGAAAATCCAGACGATAGATTTGAAAATATAAACGCTGTTATTAAGGAATTAAATTGTGTATTTAACTCAAATTTCAACGCAATAGATTTAGAAAACTTAGGAAAACTGAACGACAAGATAAAAATATGTGATAGAAAAAGTGAGATTGAAAAGATTTTAGATGGATATAAGCGGGGTGCAAAGTGTGCGATTGTTTCTGGGGAAACTGGTATAGGGAAATCGAGACTTCTTAAAGAATTAGAATTTAAATTTAAGATAAATAATATTGAAAGTTTTAGTTTTTTTGGAAATTATGAAACTCAAAGTAAAAAAGTTGTTTCAGATATTATTAAACAAATGTTTATAAACACTAACGAAGATTTAATCAGACAGTTTGAAAACGACTTTGTATCAATATTGCCGGAATTAAAGTCAAACAACATTAATGAATTTACATATGATGAGAAGACAAAAATAAGGTTGCTTAACTCATTTTATAGATTTATAAAACAAAGGTTTGGAAGCAAAAAAATAGTATTAATTATAGACGATTTAAACGAAATAGACAGTTTTACTATGGATTTAGCTTTAGATTTAGTTAACTCAGATTTAAATGAACAAATATTTTTCGTTATATCATATAAAGAAGAAAAGTCAACAGATAAAAAATTTAAAGACTTATTATATACAATAAAACAAAAAGATAGAACTATATCAATAAACCTTGAAGGCTTATCAGAAGACGCAACAGCAGAAATGATTAAATGTAAGCTGTTTATGTCATACACCCCAAAGTTATTTGCAAATAAAATATATTCAATAACTATGGGCAATCCTTTATTTATTGAGGAATTATTAAAGGACTTATATATAAGAAAAATACTTTATGTTAACCCAATATCAGGAATTTGGAGCAGCCAATATGATGATAATTATGATAATATGATTTTACCAACTACAGTTGAACAAGCAATTTTAAGCCAAATAAGAGGCTTAGATGAAATGCAGATGAATATATTAGAGATTATAGCAATGTTTGAAACTTCTGCTTCATTAGAAATTCTTAAAAACACTATAAACTTAGATGCTGATACTTTAACTAGGGTTCTTTTACAACTTGAATCTACAGGAGTTATCGTATTTAAAATTAGCGATGAAGGTTATGTATACGATTTTAGAAATAAATTATTAAAAAAAATAATATATTCCAAAATTGATGAAAATAAAAAGAAATTTCTTCATAAAAAAGTTGCTGAAATTATTGAAAAGTATGCTGATGATTTTATATCCTTTGCATTAAACGATGAGTTGATATATCATCTAGAGAAATATGGAGATAAAGAAAAAGCTGCAAAATTCTGTATTAAAAATGCTGAACTAATGAAACAATTTAAGAACATGAATGATGCTATAAATTATTTTGAGAAAGCGATAAGCCTATTTGATGAAAAAATAGAGGATGAAGTAAAGTTAAATACATTTTTTGAAACGGCGTTACTATACTACCAGACAGGTAACATACAAAAAGCATTGCATTATTACAAACTTGTTTTGAATATATCACTATTTTTGGAGAATTATAAAGATGCTATAGATGCATTGAACTTTATTGTAGAAATAAGTCTTAATAAAAATGAACTTGAATCAGCCCAAATAAATTTAAGAAAAATTGAAGAAATTATAAATGAAAAGGAGAAGGATTATTTAAAAGGATATTTAGAATATAGATATAATTTGGCCATTTATTATAGAGAACTAAACGATTTTTCAAAAGTTGACGAAATAGCTAGAGAGTCATTAAAGCTTATTAACGATGAAGATTACAGGTCAAGGGGGAAGTTTATCAAACTTCTTGGAGACATTTGTTTGTTCAAATCGATGCCAGACGAAGCTTTAAAGTATTATGAAAAATCATTAAGCTGCTTTGACAAAGCAAGAAATAAAGTTGGTATGATGACAGTTCTAAACAATATAAGCATAATTTATTCAGATTATTATCAGGATTATGAGGTTTCTTTGAAATATTTAAAAGACATGCTAATTATAAGCAGTGCAGAAAATTCATTGACGATAAAAGCTTTAAGTTTATTAAATATAGCATCGATTTACTATTTGCGATTTGATTATGAAAAATCTTTAAAATATTTTTTAGAGGCATTAGCAATATCAGAAAGCCTTGAATTTGAAGTTTATGTTTTCTATATTTACTGCTATTTAATAGGAGTTTATTTAAGGTTAGGTCAGGTTAAAAGCTCCTATGATTATTATTTAAAAACTAAGGAAGAAATTGAAAAATACCCTAATCAGGGTAAATACGAAAGTCTATACTATTATTTTTCAGGAGAATTATTTTATTATTTAGGGGATTTTGAAAGAGCAAAATCAAATTTAGAAAGGGTTGTAGAAATTTACAACCAAGATTATATTAAAACGAAATGGGATGCAGAAATACTGATTGAAATAATAAATATAAAAATGTTTAGAGAAGAAAAAATATTAAAATCAGCTATAACAAAGATTTTAGATATTTCCGCTAATTATCAAAACAAATTTGAAAAATTGAATATTTACTATAATTTACTAATAAACTGTCATAAAATTGCTGACGAGAACACTAAAAATTTAATCCTCAATCTGATAAATAATAATGACTTAAATGATGTTCCTAAAATTATCAGAATAAAATTAGATTATTTAAAACATGTTTTAAAAGTAAACAAAGGGCAGCTAAAACAAATTGAATTGTTATTAAAAGAAAGTAAAGAAAACAGATTAAAGCAGCTTTATTGGAGACTAAGCGTTCTGTTAGGCGATACCTATTATGATGAAGGCAATATATTTATGGCACTCAATCATTATGCAAATGCAATCCAACAAATAAGCAGCATAGTATCTGAAATTCCTATCGAGTATAAACGAAGTTTTGTAATTGCAAAAAATGCGCTAAAACCTCTGTGTAAGATATACGAAATAAAAGGAGATTATATAGCTTTAAAAGAAACATGTATTGAGCAGTTATCTGATAAGACGATTGATGAAATGCTCTCATATAAGCATGTAAAGAATGTATTATACGATAAACATCTCATTAACAATACAAGAAGAATAATAAGGAATGAACTTAAGATTAATATTAAAAGCTTTGAAGATTTGATAGGCAAGCTTATATTAAATCCGCTTGTTGACCTGGATTTAATTTCTAAATACTTGGCCTATGTTACTTTAGCTACAAGATGCTTAATTGTTTCAGAAACAAATGAGCTTGAGATTTTAGCATCAAGCAATGAAAACAAACAACTGCCGGATGATTTAACTATTTTTAATACAGTAAAGCAAATTGAAAAACCAGTATTTTCAACAGATACTGTAACAAAAGATAATTCAATATACAGCTATGCATGCATACCGCTTGTTAAGCGTAATTTTAAAGATAGGAAGAGAATATCAACATATGATATTAAAAGAGTCTTAGGGTATATCTTTATTGAAAGCGATAAGATAATAAATTATATTAATGAAGAAAGCATTCAAGAGTGTATAAAATTCTCAAATATAGTTCTTGAATTGATTGACAAGAACAATATTATAAATTCATCTATTTTTGATAAACTAACCCGTGCTTATACAAGAAAATTTTTTGATGATGCTATTGAAGAGCATATTCAAAATGCTGAAAATAGTAATGGATATTTTTCGATTATTATGATTGATATTGATAATTTTAAAAAATTAAATGATAAGTTTGGGCATCAAACTGGAGACAAGATATTAAAACAATTAGGGAACGTTGTAAGGGAAACAATTAGGAAAAACGATTTGTTTTGTAGATACGGAGGAGAAGAATTTATAATCATTTTACCAGATACTAAAAAAAATGAGGCTTATATTTTAGCAGAAAGAATTAGAAATAAAATAGAGAATACTGTTATGCTTTTTAACAAATCAATAACTGTAAGCATGGGGGTATCAACTTTCCCTGAAGATGCTGAATGGAAGGATGAGTTAATTGAAAAGGCAGATAAAGCACTTTATGCAGCTAAGGAAAATGGAAAGAATAGAGTTGAAATTTGGAGAGAAGATTTTGAAAATAAAGGAAGAGTAACTAATAAGCTATCCGGATTGCTAACAGGAAATGAAGTTAAGGATTCAGCAAAGATTTTATATTTAATAGAATTAAGTGAGTTATCAAAAGCAAATATTGATACTCTTAACTTGATATATTATCTGCTTGGCATTTTATTAGAATCAACCGAAAGCAAATATGCTGGATACTTAAAGGTAAAAAATAACAAAATAATCGAATCTTATTGGAGGAAAGCTTTCATCGATGGTTGGATAGGATTCAATTATTATAACATGAATTTGATAAATAGAACGATAAGCGAAAAAGAAGGTAGATTCTTGATAGATTGGGAAGAATACTTTGAATATGACCAGATAAAAAATATTCCTGTATTTTATTCTGTTATGTTAGTTCCTGTAATTAAAAGGCAGGAAATACTTGGCGTTATTTATCTTGCTACTTCTTCAAACGAAAAAGAATATAAATTTGAGGATTTTAATTATGTGTCAATCTTATCAAATATTTTTTCGGCATTGATATAAGGGGGCAGCCTTTATGTTAGGCTGTTCCCTTAAAAATAAAAAATACATGGAAATTTAAGGAATATCGTGTAAAATATCAATTGATTCTAATATAGAAGGTGAGAGCATGATTGAAATTAACAATTTGTCTAAGACATATGCAAAGGGAAAGGTTAAAGCAGTAAATAATCTTAATTTGAGTGTCAAGCAGGGAGAAATATTTGGATTCTTAGGTCCAAATGGGGCAGGTAAGACGACTACAATAAAAATGATAACTGGAATATTGAGACCAGATGATGGTAGAATACGCATTAATGGAATAGATGTTGTTAAAGAGCCTATTAGAGCGAAAATGCATATCGGATTTGTTCCAGATAATCCAGAAATTTTTAATAGATTAACTGGAATGGAGTATTTAAACTTTATAGCTGATATCTATGATATTGATAACCAACAAAGATATGATAAGATAAACGAATTAGCTGAATCATTTGAAATAAAGGATGCACTTAATTCAAGCATAGGTAGTTATTCTCATGGTATGAAACAAAAACTAATAATTATAGGAGCACTTATCCACAACCCATCAGTTTGGATACTTGATGAACCATTAGTTGGATTAGACCCTAAGGCTGCATTTGTTTTGAAGGATATGATGAGAAGACATGCTAACGAAGGTAATACTGTTTTCTTTTCAACGCATATAATGGAAGTTGCAGAAAAAGTTTGCGATAGAATAGGTATAATCAAAAAAGGAGAGATAATTTTTACAGGAACCATAGATGAACTAAGGCAAGCAAGTAAAGAAGAAGAAAGTCTTGAAAATTTATTCTTGGAGTTGGTTGAAAATGAATAAGGCTATATCATTAATCAAATTGTATGTGAATTCTGTATTTGGATTGAATGCATTGGTTAGAGATATTAAATATAACAAGAAAAACGCGTTTAAAGCATTGGGATTGATATTGCTTATTATGTTCTCTTTTTCTGGTATAGTTACTATGTTTGCTGCTTTTAATATTAAAATGTTTGATTTATTAAAGCAAATTAATCAGCAAGGCTTAATTGTATTAAACACAGTTGTTATTGCAACATACTTTACTTTTTTTATAGGAATTATTACAGTTATAGGAACCTATTACTTAAACCAAGAAGGGGATATAATTTTATCGCTTCCTTTAAAACCATGGAATTTATTCTTAGCTAAATTTACAATAAGCTATATTTCTGAAGCGATTTTATCGACTGTTATAATGGCTACAGGAATAATAGTCTATGGAATAAAAAATAATGAGGGAGCATTGTTTTATTTATTCTCGATCGTTGTAACATTGCTAATTCCAATTATTCCTCTTGTCATAGGATACTTCCTAATTTCACCTATTATGAAATTTGGGAAATTACTCAAGAAAAAGGATTTAATGATGTATCTATCAGGATTTTTTGCAATATCAATTTCATTTGTTTTTCAATATTTTTCAAATTCCTTAGTTAGAGCAGATAAAAATCCTGAACTTGTCATGCAAAAGCTAACTGAACAAAATGGTTATCTGGACTTAGCTAGCCAATATTACTACCCTGCAGTTGTGGCAACAAAATCCATTGTGGATAGTAATATATTAAATAAGCTTGGTCATTTGATTTTATTTATTGCAATTGTTTGCGGAGCATTATTCTTGTTGATTATTACTTTATCAGATTTATATTATGATACTCTCATAGGAAGCACAGAATTGAAAAAGAACACCAAAAAAATAACGCAGGTTGAATTTAAAAAGAGTATAAAAAGGAGAAACATTATAATTAGTTTATTGGATAGAGAGTTAAAGCTTATGAATCGAGAACCAATATACTTCATAAATGGGCCAATGGTAATAATTTTATTACCATTGATTTTTGGAGCGTCATTTTATTTTCAGAAAGATTCTATTATAGTGGAGATTAAAAAGTGGATGGTAAATCCAAATTTTGATTTCTATACAACTATTTTATCAATAGGTGCGATTATTTTCTTAGGAGCTTCAACAAGCATTACTGCAACATGCATATCAAGGGAAGGAAGAGCATTTGAACTTATCAAATCATTGCCTATTAATCCTAAATATTATATTCAAGCAAAATTACTTCATGGAAGTATTTTTGGTTTGCTGGCTTCAGTTTTCATTATTTTAGTTAATTACATTATTTTTAAACTTAGTATATTTAATATATTTTTAATTGTAATGATTTCAAATTTAATTTTAATAGTTATTTATATATTAGAAATATTAGCAGAATTAAGATGGCCTAAACTAAATTGGGATAATCCTCAAAAGGCAATTAAACAAAACATAAATGGAATAGTAGGAATGCTTGGAACAATGGGATTGGTTGCGTTTTTAGGATTTGTTATAATATTTTTCAAAATTAAAAGCATTACAGTTTATACACTATTAACAATCATCCCTCTAATTGCAGTAATATTTCTATATAAATTTTTAATATACTATGTTGATAAAAAATTTTATGAAATTGAAATTTAAAAAATAACCCCCATGAAATATTTCATGGGGGTTAAAAAAGGTCATCCAAAATATGCAGAGTTACTAAATTGATAGTCTATAATTCTATTAGCCTCCTCCTAAGTATGGATAGAATCCTACAGTGTCGCCGTTTTTTATTGTTTCATTAAGCTCTGAGTTTTTCCCATTTATTGTGCAATTGAATACCTCATCTTCGGGAATACCGATTTTTATTAAAATATCCTTAATTGTAGTGCTATCATCAACTTCAAGCTCTATTACTGCATTGTTTTTTGTGAATTTAGATAGCATAGCGAATAGTTTAACAGTCACCTTCATATTATCACATCCTTAGAGTAATATCACTAAGTATGTTAATTTCTTTTAAATTAGTTGTCAATACTTATACCCTTGCAATTAAAAAATGAACCAAGAAGCGGTAGTGTAGCTTTAAGCTCAATTTCTACGTTGTCCTGAACATTAATTCCCTTTTGAATATATATTTGCACATCTTTATACTGATGAATGTTATACTTTTCTTCATTTAGCACTACTTTTTTTGCCTCAATCCAGAGGCTTTTTTGTGTTGGTCCACCTCATCCGCAGGAGGTTTTAATCACTTTAATTTCAAGCTTTCCACCTTTTTTAATTATATAGTTATAGGTCTTGTCATTCATTGCTGCATTCATATAAGATACCTCCTTCCTCTATATATACATTTTATCACGTCAAACAATTTTTACAATATTAGTTAATGTAAAAATGTTGCATTACAGGTGTATATACAATATAATTGAATTAGGTGTTAAAGCATTTTCATTGAAAGTTAGATAATAAATAACTTATAATTTTACCCAATAAATTGAATCTAATAAATGAGGAGGTTTAATGATGACAAAATCAAGTGAAATTACAACAGCAGGATTATTAGCAGCAATTTCATTTATGATTCCGATGTATTTTGGTGGCGCATTAATGGTCCAGGTCGGTCCATTTACTGCTACTATTATGTCGCATGTTCCAACATTTCTTGCTATGCTTATTAGCCCCCTTACAGGAGCGATGGTTGGATTTGCATCAGGGCTTGGATTTTTACTTAAGTTAGGTCCAATTGCAGGCTCAAGAGGATTTATGCATATTATAATTGGTTTTCTTGGAGCTTACATGATTAAGAAAGGAAGAAGCTATAAATTTGTATTAACAGCTTTGCTTCCGGTGCATGCACTATTAGAGGCACTTGTTGTTATTCCATTTGGTAAATTTGCACTCCCCTTTATATTTACTTCGATAGGAATAGGCACCGCTTTACATCACACAGTGGACTCAATAATTGCCTATGTTTTTGCAAGAACTTTAAATCAAAGAGCAAAACTTTTTAAAGCTATTGAAATTAGAAATTGATATCAAAAGATGACTGTTTGAAGAAAATATTTGCACAGTCATCTTAAAAATATTCAATATTAATTTATTCAATTTCTTTGAATTCTTTTATACAAGCCTTTACAAGCTCTATATCAAAACCCCATGATTTAATACCATGAACTCTGAAATCCTGTGTATATTTAGAAACTTCATTGTTTATGATTTTTTCTGCTTCAATGCCACTGCTACTTTGGGTAAGATTGAGAAAGAGTATATCTTTAAAGTTTTGAGATTTAAAATAATCAAATGAACCTTTAATATCTTTTGAAATAATTATACCACTTTCTTTATATCCATATTTTACAAGCCTTTCCTTTAGTCTTGATGAAGTCTTTGTTTCATTATCATAAATCAATATTCCCTGATATCTAACTGGTAGGTTGTTTATTTTATTTACGAAGTAATTAATGAATAAATCAGACTCATATATGGGTTTGGTTATTTTTATGTTTATTCCTTTATCCCTTAAAAAGTTTAAGTCAACATATTTGTTAATTTTGAGTTCAATTTCTTTAGAAGTGTAGTTTATTATATAAATTTCTTTGCACCCATCTTTAACAGCAGAGAATATTGAATCCCTTATATTAGGAATATATCCTTCAAATGCAATGTAGTAATAATACGGCATGTAATTTAGGAGTGCTTTTTTAAGTTCTTGAGCGATTTTAGTCAATTCTTTATTTTTCTCATTTACTTCAAAGACGCTGTATTCTTTTTTAATTTTATAGCAATATAACGGCTTTAATAAAATATTTTTATCTTTAAAAAAATAGTCTGCAAAAAAGGGTGAATACTTTTCCATTTCACCTTCACTATAAAAGATAACAGCCTTTTTAGTCTCTTGAACATTACCAAAGTTTGGATAATCAGTTTTGTTTTGATTAAATATTATAAAACTACATAACGCATAAAATACAATAAAATTTAATAAACCCAGTAGCAATATTTTATAGTTTATGGTAAAATATTTTCTAGAGAAAATAATTATTAATAATGAAATTGTTAGAAATGTAAATAATAAAGGATAATAGCTTGGTGGTGCTACTAAAATTAATGGAGTAAGTATGCCTAATAGAATTGAAAAAAGCAATATATGCAAAGTTATACCCTCCCAAAATTAAACTTTAGTAAATTATATGTTTCAAAAAATGGAAAAATTATATTATAATAAATATAAAAAATGGAGGTGCTAATATGGAAGCAATAGAAATAAAGAAGGGTGTCTATTGGGTTGGAGTTAAAAACCCTGATTTGAGAGTTTTTGATATAATAATGACAACAGAAAAGGGAACAACTTATAATTCATATTTAATTGTTGATGATAAGGTTGCTCTTATTGATACTGTAAAAGATGGATTTTTTGATGCTTTTTTAAGAAGAATAAAGTCTGTGATTGGAGATAGGCAAATTGATTACCTTGTAGTCAACCACACAGAACCGGACCACAGCGGTTCAATTAAGGCTATTTTAAAAGAATATCCAAGCATCAAGGTGTTTGGTTCCAAAGCCGCTCTATTAAATATTAAAAATATAGTAAACGGAGAATTTAATGGAATTGAAGCTAAAGAAGATTTAAACATTGGGAAGAGAACTTTGAAATTTATTTCAGCTCCATTTTTACATTGGCCAGATACCATTTTTACTTATGATGAACATGATAAAATGATATTTACATGTGACTTTTTAGGTAGTCATTACTGTGAAGAAGATGAAATATTCAGCGATAAAGTTGAAGATTTTTCTAAAGAATTCAAATATTATTATGATGTTATTATGGGGCCATTTAAAAAACATGTTTTATCAGCTCTTGATAAGATTAAGAATCTTGAGTTTGATACAGTTGGAACAAGCCATGGTCCGATTTTGAGGGGAGACCTAAAAAAATACTTGGATTTATATTATGAATGGAGTAAGCCGATATTAAACATTCCAAAAAGCAAGTATGCTTTGATTGCCTATGTTTCTGCTTATGGATATACAAGAGATATCGCAAAAGCATTTAGTGAAGGATTTAAGGATGTAGATTGTGAAGTAGATGTGGTTGACATCACTGAAATTGACTTAGAAGAACTTGTTGCCAAGGCAGAACAAGCTAAAGCGCTATTAGTGGGTTCTCCTACAATAAACCAGGATGCAGTAAAACCTGTATGGGACTTCCTTTCTCTTGTAAGTCCTATAGCGAACAGAGGGAAAATTGCAATGGCATTTGGCTCATTCGGATGGAGTGGTGAAGGAGTTCAACTTATAACTGATAGACTAAAAGGATTAAAATTCAATGTTATGGAGCCAGGATTTAAAGTTTGCTTCAAACCAAGCGAAGAAGACCTTGAAAAGGCAAGGGCGCTTGGAAGACAAATCGGTGAAGAAATAAGCTAAGATTATTGCATAATAATCTGTAAAGGAAATGATTCTGAGAACAATGGATGATTTCTAACTAAAAGTAAGTTTATTTATTGCCATTTATGAGATAATATAGATATATAAACGAAAGGAGTGAAGATATGTTAGACAAGAATACGATAATTCAAAATTTACAGAATGAAGGTCTAGATGAAATAGATGAAATCGAATACGATGATGAAGATGTGATTGTATTAAATTTTTTCTATACCTTCGATGAGACTGAACTTGATGCTGCAAGACAATTTGCCAATGACAATGCTGAAGAAGAAAAGACAGAGGATGAATGGTATGAAGAATGTTTCCTTCCATATTTAACAGATATGGCAGCGGATAACATTAAAGACATTGTTGATGAAATAGGAGAAAAATTTGATTTAGAAGGTGAATTTATCCTTTATGAAATGGACAGAGACTACCATGACCAGTGCGAATGTATACTTGTTCTCACAAAGAAGGGGAAGGATGTAGATATTGAGCAAATCTTAGAAGAAATAGAACAATAAAAAATTTAGTTCAGGATAAGCAACAAATTACTCTGATGCAGTTAATTTAAAGCCCCATGAATAGATTCCGATGTGCCACATAGTAAAAAGAATTAATGAATTGGAATCTTTCATGGGGCTTTTGGGGATTCAATGAATTTTGGAGGAATTTTATGAAGGCATTAGTTTTATTTGGCAGTCCAAGAAGGGGAAATACATATAAATTGACAGAAAGTTTTAAAAAAGGCTTAGAAGAAAGAAATATACAAGTTGAATTTATTGATGTAACTAAACTTAATATATCTCATTGTAAATCATGTGATTTTTGTTTAAAAAATAAAGGGTGTATCTTTAAGGATGACATGGAACAAATTTATACTAAAATATATGAATCCGATATTATTGTTTTAGCTTCCCCAGTTTATTTCGGGACAGTAACTTCCTACTTAAAGGTTTTAATAGACAGATGCCAGCCATTATACAACAGACGCTTTGTATTAAATATAGAAGATAAAGTTAAACGAAAAGGTGTTTTAATTTTTACTGCAGGAAGAAAAAACAAAAAAATGGTTGATGCAATGGAATTAGTTGCAAAATATTTTTTGTTCTCCTGTAATGCTGATTTGAATGAAGTCATATATTGTTTGAATACAGACGAAAATGATATAGAGGGAGCAATATTAGAAACCGCATACGAAAGGGCGCTTAGAGTATAATATGAATATTTTTTGGATTTCGTGGATATAATTACATGTAAAAATATATGGGAGGTTAACCATGAAATCTAAAAGGTTGTTTAATAGGGAAGTTTATTTTATATTATTTATATTAATGATAATATTAACTCCTATAATTTTAGTAGGCGGGAAGATGTTTGCTAATAGAGATTTTGAATATTATCTAAAAAATAAAGATATTGACAAATTATACTCATTTATTAAATATCCAAGTTTTTCCAAGAAAATATTTGAAGAATACTTTAAGTATAATTTTGATGGAAAGATTGAAATCAAAGAAAAAAAGGAGATGAATAATTTTGCATTTCTGACTGTGAAAACTTATAGTAACGAAAAAATAATTATTTTAAGAAAAGATGATAATAAGGTATATTGGGATTTTAATGATTATTCTACTCCCTTTTCTATTACGGCCCCCTTAAATACCAAAATATTCTTAGAAGATATGGTATATATAAACACTTCGGGAGAAGTAAAAATACAAAATATCCCATTTGGATTATATAATTTAGAAGCCGTTCTTGAAAATTGCAAAACTTTTTCAGAAAAAATATTATCTGGACAAAACTTAAGAATAAACCTTGAACTTAACGATGCTGCAATCGAGAACTGTAAAGATATAATAAGGAAATACCATGAATTTTATCAAAAAAGCATTAACAATTATAAAATCCAAGATACAGAAATAATTGATAAGGATAGAGGAATATTTAATGAATTAATAGATGAAATAAACTGGTATAAGGAATCGAATATTAAAGTAAAGAAAAATCTCAATAGTTTTGAGATTAAAAACGCCTATATTGATGATAACAATCAGATAAACATAGATACTTTAGAGACTTGGGATGTTGAAATAAAAGATGAAAAAAGAATAAATAAAAAGAATGAAACTTATAATAAAAAATATATTTTATTAAATCCTGATTATAAAATTATACAAATTATAACAAAATAGAATATTTTTCACATGTTTAATATTTAATAAATTACACACTCTAATAATAGAATTTTTGAAAGGGGTGTGTAAAATGAGAGGAAGATTTTTTAGTGGACTTGCAGCTGGAACTATACTAGGAACCATAGCTGGCATGATGATGATGCCGCAAATGAATTATAGAAACAGAAGAAGAATTAGTAGAGCAAGTAGGAGAGTTGAAGATTTACTTAACGAGTTAAGACAAAATATGAGATAAGAAAAAGCAGGACTCCCTGCTTTTTCTATTTTTTTATTTTACTTAATAAACTTTTTAATGTATAATATTATAAATATGTTAAGATTTCAAAATATTTAATAAATATTATAAGGTGATTTATATGGAAGTTTTAACTTTGGGGGAAAAGATTAAATTAAAACGCAAAGAAAAAAACATGACTCTAAAGGAACTTGCTGGAGACAGAATTACGCCTGGGCAAATCAGCTTAGTTGAGTCAGGCAAATCTAATCCTAGCATTGACCTTTTAGAATATTTAGCCCAAAAACTAGAAACCGATATTGAATATTTTCTTGAAAGTGAAGAAAAGCAGGCATCGAGAATTTGCGAATTTTACTCTAATTTAACCGATTCAGCAATTTCTGCAGGTAATTTTTTGCGTGCTATAGAAGCGATTGAAAAGGGCATTTTTTATACACAGGAATATAATTTAACATATTTTAGAGCGAAGTTTGAGTATTCATATGCAAGAATATATTTTGAAAAAGGGCAATTGGAAAAGGCACAATTACACTGTCTTACAGCTAATAGTCTTTTTCTTAAAGCTGATTGCATTGATTATATTATTAGAAGTTTTATAATGCTAGGAAACATTAGTTTGGAGATGGGATATACTAATACTGCTCTAAATTACTTTATGCAGGCAGATACAATATTAAGTGATTATAACCATGTCGATGAATTATTAAAAGCTCAAATACTCTATAATATTGCAAACTGTTATATGAAATTAGGAAATTTGGAGCAAGCAGTTAATTATGCGAATTTAACAAAGGACAAGCTTTCAACAATCGAAGATAAGAGAAAATATGGTGAAACATTAATGCTTCTTAGTATTTCATATGCAAATGAAAACAATTTGGTGGAAGCATTAAAATATGCTAAACTAGCACAAAAGATTTTTAGTTTAATTGAGGCAAATAGTGAAATTGCTGAAATTGAGAAAAATCTAGGTATATTATATTCACAAACAGATAATATTGAAGAATCATTTGAACACCTAGAAAAAGCTGTTAAATTAAAGTTAGAACAGGATAACAAATCTATTGCAGATACTCTTGTTGTGTTTTGTGAAAATTATATAAGGATAAAGGATTACAATAAAGCTTTAGAAATGATAGATAAAATTTTGAAAGAAAATGGAGATGATGAAAAAGTTCATATTAAGTGTTTTGAATTTCAGTATAAAATTTATGATGGATTGAATGATATGAAAAATCTAGAAAAAGTGTTGCTTTCAGCTGTAAAATATATTGAAAAATTAGACCACAAGAAAGAGTTGGCGGACTTTTATACATTATTAGGTAAATTCTATTTAAAAATAAATGAAAAGGAACTTGCAATTAAGTATATTGATAAAGGATTGGATTTATATAAATCGCTTGGACTTATTTTGTCCTAATTGGGAGAGTGGATTAAGTGCAATTGATGGGGGAAAAAATTAGAAAAAGAAGAAAAGAGTTAGGACTAACATTAAAAGAAGTTGCTGGGGATTTTGTTACTGTTGCACAGCTTTCTTCTATTGAAAATGGAAAAAGCAAACCTAGTAAGAAATTATTAGAGTTTTTAGCAAAACAGTTGGGTGTAAATATTGAATATTTTATAATTTCTGAGCATGACGCAGCTCATATTAAATTTAATGACATATTATTAAAATCAAAGGCTTATTATAATGATGCAAAATATGAGGAAGCTTTAAATTATTTTAATTCAGCAAGGCCGATTTTTAATATATTATCTAATTTGGATAAAGGTATATATTATACATTTATTGGTGATTGTTTATATTCGATGGGCGAATATGAGCAATCCTTCGAAAATTTCAATAAAGCACTTGTATATTACCTGAGAACCGTTGAGTACAACCTAATAGCAGATATAAATATTAAAATTGGTAATAGTTTGTATATGGCTAAGAATTATGAGATTGCACTTGGCTATTATCTAAATGCATTGAGCTATATAGATAAGTTAAGTGATTTGAGTATTACAGCAAGAATATTCTATGATCTTTCGCTCTGCTACTTTACATTAGATAGGTTTGGCTTGTCTAGAGAATATTTGGAAAAATGCATTGAATATATTAAAATGAATGATCTTGAAACTAAGAGTAATCTTTTACCGTATATTAATATGATGATTGGACTTATAAATTTAAAGCTCGATAACGTTAAAGAGAGTCTTGAGGAATTCAACCAAGCATTTGAGAAATACAAATTGCAAAATGATATAGTAGGAATGGCTAGAGCGAAAAATAATATTGGAATATGCCTAAGAGAACTTGGTCAAAGCGACAAGGCTATAGAGTGCTTTAAGGAAGCTTTGGAATATAAGGTTATTTCTAACGATGAGGATATACTTGAGCCAGTTAGGAATCTAATTGAAATTTACTCGAACGATGTTCTTTATGACAATATTATTGATATATTAAATAATGCTGAATCAATCTTTATTAAACGAAACGATTATGAAGGCTTAATAAACATATATCTATTAAAGATGGACTTTTTTATAAAACATAATGATTTTGATAAATCTGAAATTTATGGCTTTCTAGCGCTGGATAATGCTCTGAGGAAGAATAATAAGCAGATGTTAGAGAAGGTATACTTAAATCTATCAAAGTTATATAGAAAAATAGGCAATGAATCTATGACAATCGAATATATGCTTAAGGCTAAAGATTAAAAAATTAATGCGTGAATTCCATTTTTGTAATAACTGGATATAATATTATAATAAGGAATTCGCGCTTTTTATATAAGGGAGGGGAAAATATGGAGTTTAATGGGTTTTTGACGGCTGATTTTGATTACTTTAAGAAAAAAGACAAAATGACTAAAGAAGAATACGAAAAGACTAGGAATGATATTAAGCTTCATTTTAGAAAGTATTGTTATGAATTACAAAAACAATATCATAAAATAACTGGTGGGGTATTGGAGCTTGATAAGGAATTTCATAGCTTTACAAAGAAAAGTGATGAGATTGCTGCATTTTCTGATATATCTCAGAAAAGTAAGCTTAAAATATTTTTAAATAGTGAATTCTTAGGTGTCACAATTGAGCTCAAATGTCCAAACTATGAGGAATTACTTCAAGATAAAAAAGATTTAATCTGGGAGTTTATGTTGTCCAACAAACATACTTTTATAGAATATTTACCAAATATTAAGAATGTAAAAAATATAAGAATTCTTTCACACGAATTAAATTCAAAAAATTATGAAAATATAATCAATGCGTTAAAAAACACTCAAAATAAATCTTTATCACTAATTCAAATTGGTTATTTGTTTAATAAGAATGAATCCATAAAACTTGGGAAAGATATAGTCAGAAATGCCTATGATGCTTTAATAAAAACACTGGAGTTAAACAAGGCATTTTGAAGTTGATTTTTAAATAAATTGCATTTATAATAGAAAAGTCAAGTTATTTTTTTAACAAACTTTGTTGTGATGGATGCAGGAGGTAAAGTTATGCCAAAAGTGTTAAGGGTTGTAGACAGACGTAGATGTATAGGATGCTTATCCTGTAGACAGGCATGTGCAAGATTAAGGGGTGACTTTTCACCTTCAAATGCAGCTTTGGATGTGAAAACAGCAGGGGGAATGTCAGGTGAATTTATTATAAATATTTGCATGGCATGTGATGAACCAGCTTGTATGGAAGCGTGCAAATTTGGAGCACTAACAAAAAGAAATGGCGGAGGAGTAGTTTTTCATAAAGAAAAATGCATAAAATGTGGAGCATGTGCAAGAGCTTGTTCGGTTAGTGCAATTAGAATGGACAAGGAAGGATATCCAATAATATGCACGCATTGTGGTTACTGCACTAAATATTGTCCACACAGATGTATTGCTACGAAGGAGGTCTAAACATGCTTAATAAGGATTTTATCAACGTATTATACATAGATATGACAAACGAACAATATAGGTTTGAAGAAAGAAAAGACCTTTTAAAATTTATCGGTGGAACTGGAGTTGCAGCAAAGCTTTTGGAAGAGAATATAAAACCAGAGCTTGATCCGCTTGCTCCAGAACAGCCAATAATTTTTGCTAACGGACCATTGTCATTTGTAATGCCGGTTTGCACAAAGGTTGTAGCAACTTTTTACTCTCCTCACACTAGAGAATATGGTGAAAGTCATGCAGGTGGTCGCCTTGCTATGGCAATGAGGTTTAATAATATAGATGCTATTGTTATAACAGGAAAGGCAAAGCACCCTGAATATCTTGTTATTGATGATAAGGTTTTATTTAAAGATGCAAGAGCCATGTGGGGACTTTCGGTTGAGGATACAGGCAAAATATTAAGACAGCACACCTCAGGGAGCGGAATAAGGAGCTCTATGAGAATAGGAAGGGCTGGAGAAAATTTTGTAACCTATGCTGGAGTTAATGTCGATACATATAGACACTTTGGAAGACTAGGGTTAGGTGCAGTTTTTGGCTCAAAACATCTTAAGGGTATTGTAATAGTTGGTGATGAATCTGTAAAAATTCCAAAGGAAAATATGAAAAAATATAGGGAAGTTTACGATAGCATATACGATACAGTTATAAAAACAGATGTTATGGAAAAATATCATGCTGTTGGAACAGCAATAAATGTTTTACCTCTTAATGAAATGAATTCGCTTCCATCTTTAAACTTACAGACTACGCGATATGAACATGCAGAAGCAATATCAGGAGAAAATTTTGCTAAAGAAGTATTGGTAAGGAAAGTAGCATGTTCAGGATGCCCCATTGGTTGTATTCACATAGGGCAATTTAGAAGAGAATTTGATGATGGATATGAGTATGAGACAGTAAACGTTTCATATGATCATGAGTTAGTTTTTGCTCTAGGAAGTTTTGTAGGATTAAAAGAACCTGAAGAAGTTCTTCAGTTAATAGATGTAGTTGAAAGGGAAGGGCTTGATGCAATATCTACTGGTATTGCACTTGGATGGGCAACTGAGGCTTATAAAAGAGGTTATATAACTATAGATGACACATTGATGCCATTTGAGTTTGGTGTCCTTCCAAACTATATGGCGGCTGTTCACTATATTGCAACAGGAAAAAATGAATTTTATAAGGCGCTTGGAAGGGGAGTTGAATTTGCAGCAAAGAAGTATGGCGGGGAAGAGTTTGCATGCCATTTAGGCGGAAATGAAATGCCAGGATACCATACGGGATATGGAAGCGTAGTAGGCTTTGCGGTTGGTTCAAGACATTCGCATCTTGATAATGCAGGATATTCAATTGACCAGGGAAAAGTAAAAGAAGAAGAAGTAGTTAAGAAAATATTTGATGAGGAATTAGAAAGAAACATATTAACAAGCCTTGTAATCTGTCTTTTTGCAAGAAAGGTTTATAATAGGGAGGTAATTATAAAGGCTCTTGATGCTGTAGGAATGCAAATGGATTATAAGCAACTCTCAAATATTGCAAGGGAAATATTAAGAACTAAGTATAGAATAAAAGCAAAATTAGGATACTCACTTAATAAAATTAAGATTCCAAAAAGATTCTTTAAAACTATAACATTAAACGGTAGACTTGACGAAGATAAGGCTAACCAAATGATTAAAGAATATATAAGAGTTATTGAAGATTTAATGAAGGAATAAAATAAAAACACACTCAAGTCAACGGGGGTAGACTGGAGTGTGTTTTTATTTAACTGGTGCTGGTAAGGATTAATATATCTTATGAATTGTATTTATAAACCTAACTGTTCCTGTTTTGGCTCTCATAACTACGGATTGAGATTTTGCAGTTTCGTTCTGGTAATATACAACACCTTTTAAAAGGTCGCCGTTTGAAACTCCTGTAGCTGCAAAATATACTTCATCACCTTTTACTATATCGTCAAGATACATAATCTTGCTCAAATCTTTAACACCCATTTTCTTGCATCGTTCCCTTTCTTCATCATTCATTGGATAAAGTCTACACTGGAAGTCACCTCCAAGGCATTTTAAAGCAGCTGCAGCTATAACACCTTCAGGTGCACCACCTATTCCTACCATTAAATCTACGCCGGTATCCTCAAATCCTGTAGCAATAGCAGCTGCAATATCACCATCTGTTATGAGCTTCATTCTTGCACCTACTTTTCTAACTTCATCCATGAAATGATAATGTCTTTCTCTGTCCATCATAATTACTGTTACTTCATCAACATCTTTATCTAGAGCTTTCGCAACATTTTTAATGTTTTCGCTCAATGGAGCATCAAGATTTACTACGCCCTTTGCTTTAGGACCTACAGCTATTTTTTCCATATACATATCTGGAGCGTGCAGCAGGTTTCCTCTTTCAGCAATTGCAACAACAGCAATTGCATTAGGAAGTCCCTTTGCAATAAGATTTGTTCCATCTAATGGGTCCACAGCTATATCTAGTTCGATGGAATTCTCATCGCCGCAGCCAAGCTTTTCGCCTATGTAGAGCATAGGAGCTTCATCAAGTTCGCCTTCTCCAATTACTACAGTCCCTCTGATAGGTAATAAATCAAACATTTTTCTCATAGCATCAACTGCGGCACCATCCGCAGCGTTTTTATCTCCACGTCCCATAAATTTTGCTGCATTTAAAGCTGCTGACTCGGTAATTCTAACAAGACCAAGGGCTAAATCTATATCTAACATCTTAAGCCTCCTAATGTGCTATACTTTTTACAATAATATTATACACTATTTCCTTTGTAGATGTCAATTATAGTATCGACTTAATTTATTAAATAAATATTAAATATTTGTTACCAGGCACTAATTCCTCCAACCAAGAAATCTTTTTTCAATAGAAGCTACTAGGATATACATAACATATGCTGCAATCGACAAAATTATAATGCTAAGCATTACCATGTCAAGCTGAGCAACTTGCCCCCCAAACACTATTAAAAATCCTAAACCTTCTTTAGCGACTAAAAACTCTCCGACTATAACACCAACCCATGATAGGCCAACATTTATTTTTAATGCAGAAATAATTGTTGGAATGCTTGATGGAAAAACCATATACCTTAGGATTTGAAATTTGTTTGCTCCAAATGTTTTTAAAAGTTTTATTTTGTCTTCGTCTACTTCTTTAAAGCCTGAGTGAACCGAAATAATTGTTACTATAACAGAAATCATAAGAGCAATTATAACTATAGCAGGTCTACCATTCCCGACCCAGAAAATAATTATAGGTCCTAATGCAATTTTAGGAAGAGCGTTAAGAACTACTAAATAGGGGTCTAAAACTCTGCTTAAAAAATCCCACCACCATAAAATTACAGCTATAAATGTTCCTAATAATGTTCCAAAGACAAATCCAATAATTGTTTCATAACATGTTACATATATATGTTTAAAAAGTTCGCCTTGATTGTATAATTTTATCATAAATTTAAGCATTCTAGATGGCTGGCTTACCAAAAAAGGGTCTAAAATTTTAAGTCTTGCGGCTATTTCCCACTGGGAAAAAAAGATTATAAGGATTAGAATCTGAGTGATTATGATGCTAATTTTTTTTCTTTTGACTTGTCTTAAATAGTTTTCATGCTCCTTTGTATAATTAACACTTTTATTCAACATGAACATCAAGCTCCTTCCAAATGCTGTTAAAATAGTCTTTAAACTCGGGAGCTTCTCTAACTCTTAATGGTGTTCTATCTTCGATTTGAAATTTGATTTCATGAACATTTTTGATTTTTGCAGGTCTTTTGGAAAATACAATAACTCTGTCGCTTAAGCTAACTGCCTCAGAAATATCATGAGTTACCATGAGAACTGTCTTTCCCTCAGCTTTAATTATTCTATATATATCATCTGAAACGGCGAGCCTTGTTTGATAGTCAAGAGCAGCAAATGGTTCATCTAAAAGAAGAACTTCAGGATTTAGAGCTAAAGTCCTAATTAGTGCGGCCCTTTGCCTCATACCTCCTGATAATTGACGGGGATAATAGTTTTTAAAATTAGATAGCCCATATTTTTCAAGCATATCATTTATTTTTCCTATACTTTCAGAATTCATTTTTTTCTGTATTTCTAATCCAATAGTTATATTTTTAAATATTGTTCTCCACTCTAATAAATAGTCCTTTTGAAACATATAGCCTATTTTATTTGAATAATTTACAACCTCCTCTTCATCAATAAAAACTCTTCCATTAGAGGGTTTGATAAGATTAGCAATAACGTTTAAGAGGGTGGATTTCCCACAACCAGAAGGTCCCACTATTGATACAAATTCACCTTCTTTTATCTCAAAATTGATATTATCAATGGCATGTGTTTCAGCATCGATTGTATGGTAAATAACCGAAAGATTTTCTATTTTTAACTTATACACTATTATCCCCCCTTAAAGTGCATCCTCGCAGGAGCGAGGATGCTATTTGATATTTTTTATAGCTTCTTCAGCAAATTTATTTGTAACTATTTTTTCATAAGGCGGCCTTGAAGGTAAAAGTTCAGAATTGTAACTTTGAATTATATCCATAAGTCTACTTAATGCTTCTTCTTTTAAAATAGGATTTTTTGCCCATGTATCCTGAGCCTTATATCTTTCAACAACAGTTGTTAAAAGTTCTATATCTGAACCTGGGAAGAAATCTATAACAGCATCAGCAATTTCCTTAGAATTATGTGATTCTACCCAGAGCTGACCCTTATAAATTGCATTTGTGAATCTTTGAATTATGTCAGGATAATTTTCTAGATATGATTTTGTTGTAAAGAAACAAGTATAAGGTATTTCCCCAGAAGCCTTTCCGACAGAAGCTACAATATAACTTCCGCCTTCCTTTTCCAGCATGCTTGCTGTTGGTTCAAATAGAGCAACATAATCACCGGTTCCAGATTTAAAGGCTTGAGCAGTTGCTGTAAATGCAAGATTGGTTATAATTTGTATGTCTTTATTTGGAGCTATACCATGATTTCTTAGAACATATTCTAATGTCATTTCTGGAACTCCACCAGGTCTTCCGCCAATAACAGTCTTTCCTCTTAAACTCTCCCATTTAAAATCTTCTTCTTTATTTCTTCCAACAAGGAAACTTCCATCCCTTTTAGTTAACTGTGCGAATAATACGGCATAGTCATCTCTTCCCTGATTATATAGGTAAATAACTTGTTCAGGACCACAAAAACCTATATCTGCATTCTTCGATAAAACCTGCTGCATTGTTTTATCTGCACCCTGTCCAGTCGAAAGCTCTATTTCAAGCCCCTCCTCCTTAAAGAAGCCCTTATTTATTGCAGCATACATAGGTGCATAAAAGATTGAACGCACAACTTCGTTAAGCCTAATCTTTGTAAGCTCAGTATTTTTAGGTTTATTACATGAAATAAACGAAATAGTAGAGAAAAGTATTAGAGCTAAAGAAACTAGTTTAAGATATTTTTTCATATATACCTCCATAATAGATTTATGTTATTTTATAATATGAATACTAATGTGCATTTGACACTATAAAATTAAACTGTAATAATATAATTGAACAAAATTTAGAGGTGGATATTATGAAGATAAATATAGTAGCAATAATTTATATTTTTATTTTTATGATAATAGTTGGTTTTTCGGAGAACATGAGAGGTTTATTTATACCTATATTTAAAGATGATTTTAATATTAACAACAGCATGATAGGAATAATGCTTACTGTGTCATCATTAGGGTATATATTATTCCAGTATGTTGGTGGTATATTGATTCAGAAACATGGCCATAGGAGGGCATATTTTTTTAGTTTAATATTGATTATTTTGTCATTTTTGATTTTAAGTTGGGCTCCTAATTTTTATATTTTGCTATTAGCTATGTTTATTTTTAATTTAGGAGTTTCATTATTTTCAATAGGAACAAACTCAATAATTCCTATACTATTCGCAAGTTATCAAGCTATTTTGATGAATTTAACACATTTTTGTTATGGATTTGGAACATCTATGGGTCAAAGATTCACTGGAATTTTTCTAAAAAATGGAGTTGCATGGAGAACACTATATTTTTGGAATGGAATTATATTTTCATTACTATTAGTTATTTTTTTCTTTATTCGATTTCCACAGGTGGAAATTGAAAATGAAGATGAAGAAGTTAAGTTTATTAATGTTATTAGGAATAAGAAAGTATTTCTGTTTATAATTGCTCTTGGTCTTTATGTATTCTCAGAATTATCAATATCAAACTGGTTTGCTAATTTTATGATAACTAATTATAAATTTGATACATTAAGAGCATCAGCATATCTTTCGCTTTTCTTTTTAGTTTTTACTATAGGAAGGTTTTTAGGCGGTTTTATTGTAGAAAGGTTTGGATATTTTAACTCGTTAATATTTTTCTTTTCAGTTGCTGCTACATTATTTACTTTAGGATTAATTGGAAGGGAGAAATACATTATATTGATTTCTATTTCAGGATTTTTCTTTTCCATTGGTTTCCCAACAATTGTTGTGATAGTTAACAATACTTTTAAAATCGGGAAGACATATATACTTGGAATAATAATAGCAGCAACATCTAGTATAAATATGATTTTGAGCTTTTTAGTAGGATATTTGAATGATAGAATAGGAACCTACTTAACTTTCTTTTTGATTCCAATTTCATTAATAATTTCACTATTAACCTTGCTAAAAATAATGAATTCTGTAGATAATAAACTATAAAAGGGGAGGAGCTTATGAAAAGAAATGTAAGATGGCTTTATGTGATATTAGGAATTATAATTTTTATTTGCTTAGGAACGGTTTATTCTTGGAGTATCTTTAGAAAACCTTTAGAAAATATGTTAGGTTTATCTTCTACTCAAAGCGGACTACCATTCATGGTATTCCTAGCCTTTTATGCCTTTTTAATGCCGTTTGGAGGCAAATTACAATACAAATTAAAACCTAATAAAGTGCTCTGGATAGGTGGAATATTGACTGCTTTAGGCTGGATATCTTCATCCTATGTTAATAACATATACCAGCTAATATTTACGTATGGAGTCATTGCTGGGAGTGGAGTAGGAATAGCCTATGGAGTTCCTATATCAGTAGTCACAAGATGGTTTCCTGACAAAAGGGGATTGGCTCTAGGAATGCTTTTAACTGGTTTTGGCTTATCACCATTTATAACAGCACCTATTGCAAAAACGTTAATAGATTTATATGGACCATTCATTACATTTAGGATAATGGGTAATATATTTCTAATACTAATTTTATCATTATCGATGCCGTTTAAATTTCCTGAAAATGTAATTCAGATAGGTGCAGTTGATGATAACGCTATAACCACCAAAGAGATGTTAAAAGATATTAGATTTTATGCATTATGGGTATGTTTTGCAATATCAACTTTAGTAGGATTGATGATAATTGGAATTACCAGCCCTATTGGAGAGGAAATAATTAAAATTGATACAAAAAAGGTAGCCTTACTGGTTTCATTTTTCTCTATTTTTAATGGAATTGGCAGACCAATTTTTGGATTTTTAACTGATAAGATAAAACCAATATTTGCAATAAATACTTCCTATGTTTTGATTCTAATTGCTGCGATTATGATGATTTTTTATTCTGAAAATAGTATTATTTTATATACAATTTCTTTGAGCTTGTTTTGGATGAATTTTGGCGGCTGGCTTGCAATAGCACCTTCATTGACTTCAAAATTCTTTGGTAATAAATATTATAGCCAAAACTACGGCATGCTTTTTACAGCTTACGGAATTGGCGCAATAACAGGAAATTTATTGTCAGGAATTTCGAAGGATTTCTTTGGTAGCTATAAATTAGTTGCTTATCCTATAATAACGCTATCGGTTTTAGGAATTATAATTTCTAACATATTTTTTATTGACAAAAACGAAAAACAAGTTATAAAATAATATATAAATCAATATTAAAAAGCAATGATGAAGAGGAGTAGACAGTTAAAACTTACAGAGAGGAAGATCCACCGGTTGAGAGGTCTTCTAAGTAAATTGCTGTTGAAGGTAGCTTCTGAGCTTTCCGTCTGAAATGGAGTAGGATGGAACGGAATTCCGTTATTCTAATAAGAGCCAGGATATCTGGAATAAAGGTGGTACCGCGGTCCCTCGCCCTTTGGGTGAGGGACTTTTTATATGGAGGTGAAAGAATGGATTGGTTTGGCGGAGCTTTAATGATACTCGGTGCAATTATGGTTTATCAAGTGAACTTTGTTTTTAAAGTTTTAAAGATAGAACCAAATGTGAATAAAATAATTGTTCTAAAGCTTATAGGCTTAATAGTTTCAACGGTGGGAGCACTAAAAATACTTGATGTTATTAAATAGTTAGGAGGCAATAATATGGAAGATAACAAAAATATTGCAAAGAACTACAACCCTAAAGAATTTGAAGAAAGGTTATACAGCGAGTGGTTAGAAAAGGGGTATTTTACTCCTAAGGTAGATAAGAATAAGGAGCCTTTCACAATTGTGATACCGCCGCCAAACATAACAGGCCAGCTGCATATGGGTCATGCACTTGATAATACACTGCAGGATGTTTTAATTAGATGGAAGAGAATGCAGGGCTATTCAACACTTTGGCTTCCTGGCGAAGATCATGCAAGCATAGCGACAGAGGTTAAGGTTGAAGCTGAACTTGAAAAGCAGGGATTATATAAAAAGGAAATGGGAAGAGAAAAATTTCTTGAAAAGGTTTGGGAATGGTCAGACAAATATAGAAATAGAATAAAGGAACAGCTTATGAAACTAGGTTCATCCTGCGACTGGACTAGGGAAAGATTTACTATGGATGAAGGCCTAAATAGAGCAGTTAGGGAAGTTTTCGTAAGGCTTTATGAAAAGGGACTTATATATCAGGGGAACAGAATAATAAACTGGTGTCCAAAGTGTATGACAGCCCTTTCGGATGCGGAAATAGAATATGAAGAAAAACAAGGAAACTTTTATCATATAAAGTATCCTGCAAAAAGTGGAGAAGAATACGTAATAGTTGCAACAACAAGGCCAGAGACTATGCTCGGTGACGTTGCAGTTGCAGTAAATCCAAAGGATGAAAGATATAAAAACTTAATAGGAAAGACATTGATTTTACCTCTGGTTAACAGAGAAATTCCGGTTGTTGCTGATGAATACGTTGATATGGAATTTGGAACAGGAGTTGTTAAGATTACACCAGCCCATGATCCAAATGACTTTGAAGTAGGACAAAGACATAATCTACCGCAAATTGTTGTTATGAATGAAGATGGAACGATGAACGAACTTGCCGGAAAATACCAGGGAATGGATAGATATGAGGCAAGAAAGTCTGTCATAGACGATTTAAAGGCACAAGGGCTTTTAATAAAAATAGAAGAGCATAATCATAACGTAGGTACTCACGATAGATGCAGCACTGTAGTTGAACCTCTTTTATCAAAGCAATGGTTTGTAAAAATGCAGCCACTTGCAGAACCTGCTATTAAGGCGGTTAAGGAAGGAAAAGTTCAATTTATACCTGATAGGTTCTCAAAGGTTTACTTTAACTGGATGGAAAACATACAGGACTGGTGTATATCAAGGCAGCTCTGGTGGGGACATAGAATCCCAGTCTGGTATTGCGATGACTGTGGTAAATTAACTGTTCAGGCTGATGATGCAACAAAATGTGTTCACTGTGGCTCCAACAATATCCATCAGGATGAAGATGCCCTTGATACATGGTTTAGCTCAGCTCTTTGGCCATTCTCAACCTTGGGTTGGCCTGAAAATACTGAGGATTTAAAGTACTTCTACCCAACAAGCGTTTTAGTAACCGGTTACGATATAATATTCTTCTGGGTAGCAAGAATGATATTCTCAGGAATTGAACACATGGGAGAAGTTCCATTTAAATATGTTTTCATCCATGGAATAGTAAGAGACTCACAGGGAAGGAAGATGTCAAAGTCACTTGGAAATGGAATTGACCCGCTAGAAATAATAGACCAATACGGTGCAGATGCCTTAAGGTTTACATTAGTTACAGGAAACTCCCCTGGAAACGATATGAGATTCTACATGGAAAGAGTAGAGGCTGCAAGAAACTTTGCAAACAAAATATGGAATGCTGCAAGATTTGCAATGATGAACCTTGATGAAAATATTCAAAATTATGAGGCTGAGAACCTAAATAATGCAGATAAATGGATAATTTCAAGATTAAATGAAGTAGTTAAAGAAGTTACTGAAAACTTAAATAAGTTTGAATTAGGAATTGCACTACAAAAGATATATGATTTTATATGGTCAGAAATATGCGACTGGTATATTGAACTAATTAAGCCAAGACTTTATGGGGACGATTTAAAGGATAAGGCAGCAGCGCAGTTTACACTAAAAACAGTTTTAGTTGACAGCTTAAAACTATTGCATCCATTCATGCCATTTATAACAGAAGAAATTTACAAGCATCTTACTGATGAAACACCATCAATTACAATTGCAAACTGGCCTGAATTCAGTGAAGATAGAATCTTTGATAAAGAAGAACAAATGATGAATCATGTAATAGATGCAATTAGGGCTGTAAGAAATATTAGAACTGAAATGAATGTTCCAAATTCAAGAAAGGCCAAGATACTTTTAATTCCTTCAAATGAGGAATCAAGGACTGCCTTTGAAGATGGAAGAATATACTTTGAAAGACTTGCTAATGCATCAGAAATAGTATTTATTAATTCCGATGACATACCAAAGGATGCTGTTTCAAAGGTAATTCCAGGTGGAGAGATATTCCTTCCTCTAGAGGATTTAATCGACAGGGAAAAGGAAATTGAAAGACTTATAAAGGAAAAAGAGAGACTGGAAAAGGAAGTTGAAAGAGTTGTTAATAAGCTTTCAAACCCTGGCTTTGTAAACAAGGCACCGCAAAAAGTTGTTGACGAGGAAAAAGCTAAGAAGGAAATGTATGAGGATATGCTAAAAAAAGTATTAGAAAGATTGGAAGCATTAAAGTAAATTAAATAAAGACGACATTCATCCCCTTCTTTCAGGGAATGAATGTCGCTTTTCAATATTTTAAATAGCTATTGTGTGATTCTACCTTTAAAGGCAGAGGACATAAAATTAATGGCAGTCATCATCGTCCAAAAATTTTTGGAGAACCGCTCTACAATCAGTAATTACTTCGCAGATACAGTCGATATCGATAAACTTAACAGGGCAATTACATTTGTGACCAATCATTTCTACAATTACAACTTCATGACAAACCTTTAGTATTTTAACCCATTCTTCGCAGCAGCCTTTGAGAACTATTACTACCTTTTGCCCTTCAAGTGCTTCAAGAACTGATTTTATTGACCTGCAAGGGCTGTGATCACCATGGATATAACCATTTGGCATACATTATCCCTCCTCTTATAATTTTTGGAAGATAAATTTCTTCCTAGTTTAAATTATGCTAGTATTTTTCTATTTGTTACAAATTTAGACAAATATTTTATTTAGAATATTTTATAACAAGAATTGTGGGGGATTATTATGAAATATGATGAAGCAATCAATTATATAGAAAATGTTGGCAAATTCGGAATGAATCTGGGACTTGAAAGAATTAGAAGACTTTGCGAACTTATGGGAAATCCTCAGGATAACTTGAAATTTATCCACATAGCAGGCACTAATGGAAAAGGCTCAACTTCTGCCTTTGTATCATCCATATTGGAGGAGGAAGGGTATAAAGTTGGGGTGTATACTTCTCCATATATAGAAAGGTTTACAGAAAGAATTAGAATTAATAAAGACGAAATAAGTGAAGTGGATGTGGTTAAGTATATAGAGTTAATAATTCCGCTGATTGAAAGAATAGTAAAAGAAGGTTTTGAAAACCCAACTGAATTTGAAATAATAACTGCATTGGCATTTAAATATTTTTATGATAAGAAGGTTGATTTTGTAGTTCTAGAGGTAGGACTTGGAGGAAGATATGATGCTACTAATGTTGTAAATCCCTTAGTTTCAGTTATAACCACTATAAGCTATGATCATATGAATGTATTGGGGGATACTCTGGATAAAATTGCCTATGAGAAAGCAGGAATAATAAAGCCTAATAAACCTCTCGTCCTTTATCCTCAAATGGAAGAGGCAAGAGATGTAATTATAAACGTTGCAAATCAAAATAACTCTAAAATTTATTTTGTAGAAAGCTTAATACCAAAGATTAATCAAAATTCTGTTGATGGAATAAAATTCAACATTTCAGGTTATAAAGAATATAAAAATTTGCATATAAACCTTCTAGGAGAACATCAAGTTTATAATTCACTAACGAGTATTATGACGATAGAAGCATTAAGGGATTTAGGAATTAATATAAGTAATAAGTCGATATATGAAGGGTTAAAGAATGCAAAATGGCCAGGAAGATTTGAAATATTAAATAAAAATCCATATATAGTTCTTGATGGAGGTCACAATATTCAAGGAATAGAATCGCTTGTTAAGTCAGTAAAACATTATTTTGAAGGCAGTAAAGTTAAGATTGTAGTAGGGATGCTAAAGGATAAGGAATATATAAAGATGATTGAAATGCTCTTCAAAGCTTCAGATGAATTTATTACTGTGACTCCAGATAGTCCAAGAGCTTTAAAGTCTTATGAGTTGAGGGACATTATTATATCTTATGGCAAGAATGCAATTGCTGCAAAGGATGTAGAAGAAGCAGTTAAGATGGGATTAGACTTGGTAAAAGGAAATGATGTTCTATTATTCTGCGGTTCTTTATATATGATAGGTCACGCACGAAGTATATTAAAGAAGGTCTTAAATTAGCAGAAGCTGCATAATATTTTGTATAGAGATTTTTGGGGGAAATTTATTTGAGTGAGCAGCTTCTTGAGGAAATTGAGAAGGCAAAGAGGCTTTATTATCTTGCTATTAAGTATGAAAATAAAACTCCGAAGGTTTTGGTTGAATTTTCAAAAAAAATCATTAATGATTATATTAAGAAGGCTAAAGAAATGGGGATTACTTCAAACAAGAACATTTTCAAATAAACGAAAAAAATGACTGTGGATTTTTCTACAGTCATTTATATTTCCTTCGTAAGAGTTTTTAAGATTGTATCGTAGTAGTGAGAATATTTTTTTTCCCAATTTTCACAAATTGTATTGGCGTTTTCGAGAGAATTTGTTCTAAGCCTAAGGTCAAATATTATCTTATCATTTTCGAGAAGCTTAATATCTACAAAGTAATCGTTTCCTATATTTTCAAATTTTGCTCTAGGAATATATTCATATTGAACTTCAATTTCCTTTTCTAGCAGATAAGCATCTATAATTTTTGTTTTATTTTCTGGTATTCGATCTATAAAAAAATCTAAAGTTCTTTTACCTTTTAATGTTATTTTTAGAAGTTGCCTGTTAATTTCCTTTGTGAGGTCAATAAATCCGCTTTCAATTAGCTCTGAAATATACTGTTGAAGTGAAAAGTAGTTTATTAGGTTGTTTTCCAAAACAATTTGCGTAAGATAAGAGTTAGTAATTGAAGCATCTATTTTATTAAGTATATATAATATTAAAAGTTTATTTTCGGCCAGTTCAGTTGTATCTCTATACATTTTAAAACCTCCATTTTGGATAAGCTGTATCAATAATTATATTATAACAATAAATAAATATTCTTTTCAATAAAAATGCTCCCTATTTGGGAGCATTTCGATATTCTTTATAGTTTATCAGGTATTTTTCCATTAGCAACTTCTCTTTCTGCAAGTGCTATAAGTCTTTTAACCATCGTTCCGCCAACTCTTCCGCAATCTCTTGAAGGTATATTTCCCCAGTAATCCTCTGAACCCTGATATACAGGGACCCCAAGTTCTGAAGCTATTTCATATTTCATATTATCAAGAGCCTTATGTGCTTCTGGGACTAATTGTGTCCTTCCGTGGAAATCTTGACCTGCTGCCATTTTTTAAACCTCCTTTTTATTTTATGTAGTTCTGTTTCCTTATAGGGATGATGAATATTAATTTCATCTTAATATTAATTTATGTAGAATTGGCTCGAATATACAAGAAATTTCTGGATAATAAAAATCGGAGATTTAAAAATCTCCGATTAGGTCAATTTCCTTTCAAAGGGGATTTTGTAGTTCTTTCTAGTTCCATGTTTATGAGCACTCCTTAGCTGAGCTTTTTGGGATTTAGCCTCTCTGTGATAGTGCCTATCCTGACCTAATAGGTTTTCTGAAGCAAACTCAGTTTGATGTCCAAACAAATTTGTGAATCTGGCCTTACGCATGGTCATACAAAATCCCTCCTTTTAAAATCAACCTAATAATATTTTTTGCAGAAAAGTAATAAATATTTACTGTAATATAAATTTGGAGGGAATTTAGTGAAGGTAATAATTTTCACAAAAAAGTCAGTTTTTAAATCACTAGCAGTAGTTTTTATTTTTTTATTTTCAGTATTTTATGCTGCAACTGGAAAGTATGAACTACTCAACGTTTTTCTTAACACTCAAAGGGAACTTCCCATTTACTGTGTTGATACTTCTGATAAGAAGGTAGCAATCACATTTGATGCGGCGTGGGGAGATGAATACACAGATCAAATACTAGATATACTCGAAAAAAACGGAGTAAAGGCAACTTTTTTCCTAGTAGGTGGATGGGTTGATAAGTATCCAGAAAAGGTAAAAAATATTTTTGATAAGGGACATGAGATTGGCAATCACTCAACAACCCATCCTCACTTTTCACAGCTTAGCCCATATAAGATGAAGGAAGAGATATTTAAAACAAGCGAAAAAATAAGAAGAATAACTGGGAAAGAAACAAATTTATTCAGACCTCCATTTGGAGATTACAACAGTTTAGTTGTAAAAACTGTAAAGGAAGCTGGTCATTACTGTATTCAATGGGACGTTGATTCTATAGACTGGAAGGATCCTGGTGAAGAGGTAATATATAACAGAGTTGTTAGCAGAGTTACTAATGGTTCTATTGTTCTTTTCCACAATTATGCTAAACAAACCCCTTTAGTGCTGGATAGAATAATTAAAGAATTGAAGAAAAAGGGTTTTCAATTTGTCACTATATCAGAGTTGATTTATAAAGAAAATTTTTATATAGACCATACAGGAAGGCAAAAACTTATAGAGAATAACAAAGCTGGTATGTGAACAAACTATATACACAAGAAAAAAGAGGTGATGGGATGATTCTTATAGGTATAATGGGAAGCAAAGGCAAGTCAAGGATTATTGATATATTAAAGGAAGAGCTATACAAGAATGGAAAAGAATCCGTCGTTATTGGAACCCATGACGACTCTGCAGATGCATTTGAAAAACTGCTCTTTAAAGAAGTAGAATATGTCCTAATTTCAATTTCAAGAGAAGACTTGCTCGAAGATAGATTAAATAATATATCTTTTAATGTAATAATTAATATAGGATATATTGATGAATCAAATTTATTTAGAAACAAAGTAAAGGAATTATTAGATAGAATAAATGAAAATGGATATTATATATTCAACGCTGATAATGTTCCTGCAATTGATACAGATACTGAATTTTATCCATTATCTTTTGGTTTAAATGATAAAGCAACTGTAACAGCAACAAGCATTGATGATTTAACTTGCCTTTGCTTTAGCTTTTGTCTACAGAGAACCATAGTTACATTTGAAAAGGAAGTAATTCAACCATTTGAAAAACTCTATCAAGTATCGGGAAAATATAGTGAAATTTATTATTATCTTGCAGCTTTAACTTGCATGTTAATTATTGGTATAAAATTATAATTAATGTGTAATATTTTCATTCTTTCCCTAATATTTATATTTTAGATTACAAAATACGAAGGGAGAGGGATGGGGATGCAAAACCTTTTCTTATCAAACAAAGCCTATATTGAAGGCAAAATTGTTTCACCTTTAACTTTAAGCCATGAAATATTTGGCGAAAGATTTTTAACCTTTATGATTGAGGTGCCAAGGTTAAGCGAAACAGTAGATGTGCTTCCTGTAACTGTTTCGGAAAGACTTCTTACAAATGTTAATACATCAATAGGAACTTTAGTGTCTGTTGATGGTCAAATAAGGTCTTATAATAGAGTTATCGATGGAAGCAGTAGATTACTATTAACATTATTTGCAAGAGATATAAAAGAAATTGAGACACTTTCAGACAGCCCAAACGTTATAAGTCTTGATGGCTATGTATGTAAAGCTCCAGTTTACAGAACTACTCCATTTGGTAGAGAAATAACAGATATCTTAATTGCTGTTAACAGAGCTTATAACAAATCTGACTACATACCAGCAATTGCGTGGGGTAGAAATGCAAGATTCTCAAGTCAGTTTGAAGTAGGAACTCATATCCGTCTGTGGGGGAGAATGCAGAGCCGTGAATATGAGAAGAAGCTATCAGAAGACAATGTAATAAAGAGAACTGCATATGAAGTTTCAATTTCTAAATTAGAAAAAGTAAGCGATGAGTGACATTCACTTGATTTCTTGACTTCTTGAGTTGTTTGTCAATTTATTTTATTTAATAAAAAACACCCACATTTGATGTGCATTTGTGGGTGTTTTTTATTTCGTAATTATTTTCTTAAATCATCCAATAATTTTGTTTTTTCTTTTGTCTTATCATCAACTCTTTTAATAACCTTTGCGGGAATTCCAGCAACAACAACTCCGCTTTCAACATCGTGGGTAACTACTGAACCTGCTGCTACTACAGAGCCTTTTCCAACTCTAACTCCCTCTAGAATCACTGCATTTGCTCCAATTAATACATCATCTTCAATTACGACAGGCTCTTTGCTTGGTGGCTCTAATACTCCTGCAACCACTGCACCTGCACCCACATGAACATTCTTTCCAATTTTTCCTCTAGCTCCTATAACTGCGTTCATGTCTATCATAGAGTTTTCACCTATTTCTGCCCCTATGTTTAAAACGGCACCCATCATTATAACCGCATGGTTTCCAATTGCAACCCCTTCTCTTATAATTGCGCCAGGCTCTATCCTTGCATTAATATGCCTTATATCAAGCATCGGTATCGCAGAATTTCTTCTGTCGCATTCTATTCTATATTTACTAATTTTTTCTTTGTTCTCAGTAAGGAAATTTTCTACTAACTCGTTTTCGCCAAATAGTATATAAAAATTATTATCACCATAGATTTCAATACCATCAGGATTTAATCCTTTTAAATCCCCATCAACATAGACTTTAACAGGGGTTGTCTTTTTAGCTTCTTTTATATATCTTGCTATTTCATATGGATCAGTTAAATCATATTCCCTTATTTGCTCCATCTATATCACCTCGACTTATTTTTTATTAAATATATCATTTTATAAATATTTTTGTCAATTAAAATTAATTTTAATAAAGTAATTAAAAAAAGTAAGTAGCTGCTGTTTTTGAGTAGTGATATAATATTAGAAAATAAAGATGAAAGGGGAATATTATGGGAAAGCTTTCACAGGGTTGTATACAAGTTTACACGGGAAATGGCAAAGGTAAGACTACTGCAGCGATAGGACAGGGAGTTAGAGCAGCAGGAGATGAACTTAAAGTATATATGGTTCAATTCCTAAAGGGTTCTGAAACTGGAGAATTGAAGAGTATTGCTAAATTAGAGCCATACTTTAAAATATTTAGATTTGAAAAAAAACGAGGTTTTTTCTGGACATTGAGTGATGAAGAAAAAGCAGAGCTAAAAAAAGAAATAGAAAAAGCTTTTGAATTTTGCAAAGAAGTCTTAAAGAATAAAGAATGCGATATGCTCATACTTGATGAAATAATGGGTGTATTACATAACAAGCTGTTAACCGTTGAGGAGGTAGTTGAATTTTTGAAATCCAAGCCAGAAGATATAGAAATAATTATGACAGGGCGAAACGTTCCAAATGAGATACAAGAAATTGCAGATTTAATTACAGAGATGAAGGACATTAAGCATTATTTTGAAAAGGGCATCCCAGCAAGAAAAGGAATCGAGTTTTAAGTGCCATTCACTTGATTTCTTGATTTTCTTGATTTGTTTGTCAATTTGGACGAATGTGATAAAACTTTTAAGTCCCATGTATGTTTTTATTTTATGCTTTACTTCAGGTAATTAGTTTTTGATATGTCTATTGTATAAGCCTTGAACATTTTGCGGGATTTTTGTAATAATTTTGTTATCAAAAGTTTAGTAACGCAATATTAATTTTTGCATATTGTAATACAAACAAGCTTTTTTGGTGAATTTATGATACAACTAACATCACTTCATTTTATTTATCTAATCTTTATTTTGCTTGTAATAGCGTTTATGATTTACCAAAAGGATACAAGCTTAATTTGCATACTTGGGATATTTATAATAGGGCTAGCGGCTACAGGCTCTATATATCAATCAGTCATGGGAGTTTTTAATAGTTTTGCTTACGCAATTAAGGAGCTTTTAGGCACAATATTGATAATTTCTATTATAGTTGGAATGGGAAGTGTGCTTGAGAAAACGGGAATTAATAAAGAAATGGTAAGACCTTTTTTGAGATTCATTAAAACCCCAGCACTTGCTTATTGGATAATTGGGCTTGTTATGATGTCTATCTCCTGGTTCTTTTGGCCTTCACCTGCAGTAGCATTAATAGGAGCCATATTTGCTCCAGTTGCAATCAGAGCAGGACTACCAGCTCTTGCTGTTGCTATGGCGATGAACCTATTTGGACATGGAATAGCACTTTCTACAGATTTTGTTATTCAGGGGGCACCGAAATTGACAGCAGGTGGTGCAGGTATACCTGTAGGAGATGTAATAAGGGCAAGCGTCCCTCTGATTATTGTCATGGGGTTCGTAACAACAATAACAGCGTATATTCTAATAAGAAAAGACATCAAGAAAGGATTATTAAAGCTTGAGGAGAATGATGCAAATGATGATATGGCAGTAAAATATCCGCTATCTTTGACTGCAAGAAAATGGTTTGCGGCAATAATACCATTGATTTTTGTAATTGATATCTATGCAATGAAAATATTTAAACTGCAGGGTGGTGATGCGACATCTCTGATTGGGGGGACATCATTATTCATTTTGATTATTATTTTAATTTTTTCATCAAAAACTAATGCAATTGACGAAATAATAAATTATTTGATTGAGGGACTTCAATTTGGCTTTAAAGTATTTGGACCGGTTATTCCGATAGCAGCTTTCTTCTACTTAGGGGATGAAGGGTTTATTAAAATACTAGGTGAATTTTTACCTAGAAATTCCACAGGACTTGTAAATGATTTAGGGCTGGCTTTGTCCCAGATTATACCTATAAATAAGGCATTCGGGGCTGCGACTCTCACTACTGTTGGGGCTATAACAGGACTTGATGGTTCAGGTTTTTCAGGAATAAGTCTTGCAGGAACAGTCGGGAAGATATTTGGAACAGCAATAGGCTCTGGCACGGCAACTTTGACAGCACTAGGACAGATAGCAGGAATATGGGTTGGAGGAGGAACGCTCATTCCATGGGCAGTTATACCGGTTGCAGCAATTTGTAAGGTTAGCCCATTTGACCTTGCAAGAAAGAATTTGATTCCTGTAGTTACAGGTTTAGCAGTAACAACGCTATTTGCTATGTTCCTTATATAGAACATTAAGAAACCATCTTAGTTTTTAACTAGGATGGTTTTATTTTTTGTAAATAATTTGCAAAATTTAGTTACATACTGATAAAACAAGACATAATCTATAATAGAAGGGAAAAGAGGTGTTATAAATGCAAAAAGAAATTGAAATTAAATTTAGCCCTTGTGAACAAATTAAAGTTGAGAATATAAGCATTGATTTAAGCAGTGAAAGTCCTTGGTTTGATAAAAGATGCGAAAGAAATAATATAAACTCAGTTATATTATTAGTTCTAATTTTATTTGTTTTAAACAATTGTTGCATTTGTTGCAATAATTAATAAATTAAACAAAAGACTACATAAAAAAATTTTGAGGAAATTTTGACTGACACAAATGTAAGTTCAGGAACTACAACAGAATGTGAATGCTGCTGCATAGGAAGCCAAAATATAACTTTTAATTCATGTGAGGATATTAAGGATTTTACAATTCAAAACCTTGAATTAAAATGCGAAGGAAGATTTTTGAAGATAAGAGTAGAATTGAAAAATGTATGCAGAGGAAGAAAAGTTAATGTTGGTGTTTTAGTTTGTGAAAATGAAAGTGGAACATTCTTTACAAGAGCTTTTAAAGCTTGCCAGTTTACCGTTCCAAGTGGAACAGGAAACTGCACAAATGTTACGGTGGATGAATTCTGCTTTGTATTCCCAGATGAAAACATTTGTAATTCTAGAACATTTGTAGTAAAAGTTATAGCTCATTATGGGGATTTTCCAAGTTTCCCGTTCTGCCCTTGCTAAAATATAATCGAATATACTAAAAAACCATAGAATGAAATATGGGTTGCCTGAAGTAAATTTTGATAAGGCAACCCATAAATTTTATTTCAAACTTAAAACATTTATTAAATCAATTGGAGGTTTAAAAGATGATGGTGATATCAAATATATTTCTGCATCAAAATATTCTTTTTACTAATCTTTATATGAGCATAAACTCTTCCTGGGATGGTACTCCTTAATAAGATAAGCATTTTTTATTTTATAATTTTTTGAGAAATATTCCAATCCTGTTTAATCCTTCTTCTAAAGTATCCATAGAGCTTGCATAGGATATTCTTATATATCCTTCACCAAGATGAGAAAACGCATCTCCTGGAACGACTGCTACCTTTTCACTTTCAAGTAGCTTTGTTGCAAAATCCAATGAAGATAAGCCAAATTTCTTAATTGAAGGGAAAATATAAAAGGCACCGTTAGGTTTTATTACATCAAATCCAATTTCAATTAACCTTTTATATACAAAATCACGTCTTTTTTTATATTCCTCCCTCATTGGGGATGCATCATCAAGGCCATTAGTTAATGCCTCGAGAGCTGCATACTGACCTATTGAAGATGCGCAAGAATTTATATATTGGTGAAGTTTAATCATTTCACAAGTTATGTATTTAGGCGCAAGGGTATAGCCTATTCTAAAACCAGTCATGGAGTGGGACTTTGAAAGTCCATTAATTACAATAGTATTATCAAAAACCTCTTTAAAACTTGCTATGGATGTATGTTCAAAATCATAAACAAGCTCGCTATATATTTCGTCTGAAACTATAAATATATCTTTATTACTAACTAAAGAGGCGATTTTTGATAATTCATCATAGCTTAGAACAACGCCTGTGGGATTCGATGGAGTTGGTATTATTATGCACTTTGTTTTGCTGCTTAGCTTATCCTTGATTGATTCAGCAGTCAATTTGAAACCGTTATTTGTAGTGTCTACAAAAACAGGAACAGCACCGCAAAGCTTTATAACCGGCTCATAACCAGGATAAATCGGACCAGGAAGTATTACCTCGTCACCCACTTCAAGTATAGTATTTAAGGCTAAATAAATTCCTTCACTTGCACCGTTGGTAACAATTACTTCATCCTCTGGATTATAGTTTAATCCATATTTTTTATAGTAATTTGAAATGGCTCTTCTTAATTCAATAATTCCAGCATTATTGGTATAAACAGTTTTATTATTATCAAGAGCTAATTTCGCAGCCACCTTAACATGTTCTGGAGTTGGGAAATCGGGCTGTCCAATAGTTAGGGAAATTGCATCCTTATATTGTGAGACTAAGTTATAAAATCTTCTAATTCCTGAAATTTGAATCTCCTTTAAACGCTTGTTCATGAGTGCAATCCTCCTAATTCCTGATATTTTCTATTCCTAATATTTATTTAATCAGGCACATAGCATTTACCTGTTGGTATTACTGAACATAGAAATTGTAAAAGGGATGTCTCATAATATGTTATTTTGGAAAATATGAGACACCCCTTAATAAATTATCCTATTACGTCGCTCATAGTATAAAATCCAGCTTCTTTGCCAGATAAGAACTTAGCAGCTCTTATAGCACCATAGGCGAAAACATCACGAGATAGGGCAGAATGATTTATCTCAATAACTTCCCCTGCACCTGCAAATATTACCGAGTGCTCGCCTACTATAGCACCCCCTCTAATTGCATGTATACCAAGTTCATTTTGCTGTCTTTTTTCTGTTTTAGAATGTCTTCCATACACATATTCTAAACTATTGTCAAGTGAAGCGTTAATTGCATCGGCAAGCATAAGAGCAGTTCCGCTTGGAGAGTCTAATTTTTGATTATGATGTTTTTCTATTATTTCTATATCAAAATCACCGTATAATACAGGTGCTACTTGACCTAGTATTTTGTTTAACAAATTGATTCCAATTGACATATTTGCCGAATTAAGAACTGGAATATTTTTCGAAGCTTCTCTCATTTTTGTCTTTTCTTCTGGAGTAAATCCAGTTGTGCAGATTACAAGCGCTACATTTCTTTTAAGCCCAAACTCCAATACAGAATCAAGTGCTGTATGGTTTGAAAAATCTATTAAAACGTCAACTTCTTCCTGAACTTTAGTAAGGTTATCATATACAGGGTAGTTATTATTATATTTATTTGGCTCTCTATCAACTCCTGCAACAACATTCATATCCTCTAGCTGTGAAATTATCCTTGTCAAGACCTGTCCCATTCTTCCATTACAACCATGCAGTAAAACTCTCATACCGTCACCTCTATATCCTAATTCCATAATTAAGCATTTCTTTCTTCAAAACTTCAAGGTTCTTTGGAGACATATCAACAAGTGGAAGCCTCAAGTGTCCAACGTTCATTCCCATTAAATTCATTGCAGTTTTAACTGGAATTGGATTGGTTTCAATGAAAAGTGCTTTAATAAGCTGAATCATTTTTAATTGAAGTTCTTTTGAACCTTTAATGTCGCCATTAAACCATTTTTCACACATGTCATGAGTATCTCTTGGAATAATGTTTGCTACAACTGAAATAACACCCTTTGCGCCAAGTGCAAGCATAGGAACTACTTGGTCGTCATTTCCTGAATAAATGTCCAAATCGTCACCACAAAGTTGTGCAATTTCTGCTATTTGAGATATATTACCGCTTGCTTCCTTAACAGCAGCTATGTTATCAACCCTTGAAAGCTCATATAATGTTTCAGGAAGTATATTGAATCCTGTTCTTGATGGAACATTATATATAATGATAGGCTTCTTAACTGCTGATGCAACAGCTTTAAAGTGCTCAACAGCTCCCCTTTGCGTTGTTTTGTTATAATAGGGAGTTATAACCAAAAGTCCATCTACTCCTATAGAGTCTGCCCATTTTGACATTTCAACAGCAACCTTAGTGTTGTTTGAACCAGTTCCAGCTATAACAGGAATTCTTCCTTTAACGACATCAACTGTGAATTTGATTGTTTCCTTTTTTTCCTGTTCACTCATTGTAGAACCTTCGCCTGTAGTTCCGCAAACAATTATAGCGTCGGTTTTCTCCTGGATATGCCATTCTATAAGCTCTTCTAGCTTTTTAAAGTCAACTCCGTCTTCCCTAAAAGGTGTTACTATTGCAACGCCTGAACCCTTGAATAAAGTCATAATGACCATCCTCTCTTAATTTAATATATATTATTATTATATGCACAAAATTTACCACGAACAATCATTTGCTGATTAGTAGCTCAGCAATTTGAACTGCATTTGTTGCGGCACCTTTTCTGATATTATCTGCAACTACCCACATATTTAAACCAAAATCAACACTATCATCTCTTCTTAATCTTCCAACAAAAACTTCGTTTTTACCTTCAGCATAAATTGGCATAGGATAAATATTATTGTTCGGGTCGTCCATAAGTATAATCCCTGGGCTATTTCTCAATATTTCTTTAACTTCATGCAATTTGAAATCTTTCTCAAATTCAACGTTTATGGATTCGCTATGGCCATGATAAACTGGAACTCTTACAGTTGTAGCAGTAACCTTTAAATCAGGTCTGTGCATTATTTTTCTTGTTTCATTAATCATTTTAATTTCTTCTTTAGTGTAGCCATCTTCCATAAAAACATCTATATGAGGTATAACATTAAATGCAATTGGGTGTTGAAACTTTTTAGGAGCTATGCCTTGAACCCCATTTTTTAAATCCTCATATCCGCTCTGACCAGCACCTGATACTGCCTGATATGTTGAGTAGACTATTCTTTTTATTTTATATTTCAAATCGAGTGGTTTAAGTGCAACCACTGCTTGAATAGTTGAGCAGTTTGGATTTGCAATTATACCCTTATTCCATTTTATATCTTCAGGATTAACCTCTGGCACTACAAGAGGCACTTCCTCATCCATTCTCCATGCTGAACTATTGTCTATAACAACACATCCTTTAGATGCAGCAATTTTAGCAAATTTTAAACTTGTTGAAGCTCCAGCTGAGAAAAGCGCAATGTCAATACCTCTATCGAAAGAATCCTCCTTTAGCTCTTCTACGATATATTTTTTATTTTTAAACTCAATCTCCAATCCAGCAGACTTAGCTGAAGCAAACAAATAAAGCTCATCAATAGGGAAATTTCTCTCCTCTAAAACATTTAACATCATTCTGCCTACCATACCGGTAGCACCAACCACAGCAACCTTTGGCATAATAACCGCCTCCTTTTAATTATCTTAATATAATATATTACTAACAACTTATTTAATATTATATTAGCCTATTAATATGTAAGCTTTTGTTTTATTAGATGATATTATACCACAATAAAAATATTTTTTAAGCACTATTTTATAAATATTCTTTCATATGGTATAAAAAAACACCTCTCTGTAATACTAAAAACAGGGAGGTGTTTTCATGACTACGCCCTTCAAAAAAATTGTAAAGTCTAAAATTAAGGCTAAAAAAGAGCTTTCTGAAAAGGAAAAGGAAAGAGAAAAAATTAAATTCGAAATAGCTGAAGAATTAGGACTTATAGATAAAGTTAGAAAATATGGATGGAGCGGATTAACTGCAGAAGAAACTGGACGCATTGGAGGAATAATGACCAAATTAAATAAGGACGCTGGACGAAAGTGGAATGAATAATTAGGCTTTAGTTTCTAATAAAGTTATTTTGCCTAATATTTCATATTCATCAAGTTCTGCTGGCATCAAGAAACTGTCGCCGCAATTTATTTTATATGAGATTCCATTGTATAAAACTTCTCCTTCTCCTTCTACAGCTGTGTATACTTTGAAACTACCATTACAGTTTGATTTATAACTTAGATTGACTTTGATTATACTTACTTCGAAATAAGGGCACTTTATTGCATCTGCAATTTCATAGCCGTCAAATGATTTAAACTCTGGTTTTAACACATTTCCTTCAAAATTAAAATTGATTACATCAAGCGCCTTATCAATATGAAGTTCTCGCCTTTTTCCTTCTTTATCAACTCTATTCCAATCATAAAGCCTATATGTTACATCACTGCTCTGCTGTATTTCTGCAAGCAATAACCCATCCATAATTGCATGAACGGTTCCAGAAGGAATGAAGATCACATCACCTTTAGATACATTTACATAATTTAAACATTCCTCAACCTTGTTTAAATTTATCGCTTCAATAAATTTTTCTTTTGATATTTCACTCTTTAAACCATAAACTAATTGAGCATTTTCCTTAGCATCTATCACATACCACATTTCTGTTTTGCCAAATTGATTTTCAAACTTTTTAGCATAATCATCATCAGGATGAACCTGAACGGAAAGTTTATCATTTGCATCAATCAATTTAACTAGAAGTGGGAAAGAGTTATATTTTTTCCCAAGAATTATTTCACCGTATGAATCTATTACTTCCTTCAAAGTTGTCCCTTTTAGTTCGCCGTTTCTAATGATGCTCATTCCACTTTTATGGCAAGAAACCTCCCAGCTTTCTGCTATATTTCCATCGGGTATATTTCGATTAAAGTATTTTTCTAATTTTCTTCCTCCCCATATTATTTCCTTATATACAGGCTCAAAAAACAAAGGATACAACAAATAAATCCCCTCCCATAAAATTGCTGACAATATTATACAATAAAATATAAATATATAATAGACTTTATTTGATTAATATAATAAAATATATAGAGAAATTTAAGCGGGGTGGGAGAATGCAATATATTGAACTCGCACAGATTTACGACAAGATGATAGACATAGATTATGACTCTTGGAAAAGATTTATAGAAAAGTATATGAATTTAAATGGAATAGATTATAATGGGAAAACTGTCCTTGAACTAGCCTGCGGGACTGGTAACATGACTCAAAGGTTATATGATATGGGATTAAAGGTAGTAGCCCTTGATGTTTCAGAAGATATGCTGAATTTTGCAAGAAATAAAATAAAAAATAAGGATGTAGTATTTATAAATCAAGACATGAGAGATTTGAAGTTTGACAAAAAATTTGATTTCATATTCTGCCATAATGATGGATTAAACTATATAATTGAAGATGAAGAATTGATTGATATTTTCAACAGAGTCAATAATCATCTAAATGAATGTGGCTTATTTTTATTTGATATAAGTTCTGAATACAAATTAAAAAAAATAATAGGAAACAACTCCTTTACATTGAATGAAGACGATTACTGCTATATATGGGATAACTATATAGATGATGATATTTTAGATATGTATATTACATTCTTTGTAAAGGAAGGCAAACTATTTAAGAGAATAGATGAACACCATGTTCAAAGAGCGCATACTTGTGATAAAATAGTTAATATGCTCAAGAATACAGGATACAAAAAAGTTGAAATATATGATGATTATTCGTTTAATAACATTCACAATGAGACTTTAAGAATCACCTTTGTAGCTAAAAAATAAGGAGGTCAAAATATGGCATATATTTTAAGAGCGACAGCAGCAAATGGAGATATAAGATTATTTGCAGCTATTACAACTGATATGGTAGAAGAGGCAAGGAGGATACACAACCTTTCACCTACTGCATCTGCAGCGCTTGGGAGGTTTATGACAGTAGCTTCAATGATGGGAACAATGCTCAAGGGGGAGCGGGATACCATTACACTTTCTCTTAATGGTGGAGGCTCAATTGGCAATATGGTAGCTGTTTCAAACCCTAAGGGCAATGTCAAGGCTTATGTATCAAATCCAGGAGCAGATCTTCCGCTAAATGAAAAAGGCAAATTAGATGTTGGTAGAATAGTAGGTGTGAATGGCTTTTTAAACGTAGTAAAGGATTTAGGGCTAAAGGAACCCTACGTTGGTCAGGTGCCATTAAGAACAGGTGAGATAGGTGACGATATTGCATACTATTTTACAGTATCTGAACAAGTTCCATCGGCAGTTGTGCTTGGTGTTTTAGTTGATACAGATATTTCTATTAAAGCTGCGGGTGGACTTATTATCCAGATGATGCCAGGTGCAAATGAATTTTTAGCAGACATAATCACATTTAGACTTCAGGAAATTCCTCCACTATCAACACTGATTGCTGAAGGAAAATCAGGTGAAGAGATATTAAATATGTTGTTTGATGATATGGATTTGAAAATATACGAAAAAATAGACTGCCGATACGAATGTGATTGTTCAAGAGAAAGGGTTGAAAGGGCATTGATTGCACTCGGAAAAGAAGAACTACAAAGGCTGCATGACGAAGAGGAATCTATTCAACTTGAATGCCATTTCTGTGATAAGAAATATAAGTTCACAAAGGAAGAAATTAAGAAACTAATTGATAAATAAAATAAATTAAAAAAAAGGTGTTGACATAAGTGCAAAAATGATATAATATATTACATGTCGGCAGCGCCAATAAGGCAAAGTTGACAAAGATAAGTTTTGATGATATAATCAAAACATCGATGTGGGCGCATAGCTCAGCTGGGAGAGCATCTGCCTTACAAGCAGAGGGTCATAGGTTCGAGCCCTATTGTGCCCACCAAATCTTAATCTTAAGTGCCTGGCACCTAAGATTAAGTTTCTTGGCCCAGTAGCTCAGTTGGTTAGAGTGCCGGCCTGTCACGCCGGAGGTCGAGGGTTCGAGCCCCTTCTGGGTCGCCAACTGGCCAGATAGCTCAGTAGGTAGAGCAGGGGACTGAAAATCCCCGTGTCGCTGGTTCGATTCCGGCTCTGGCCACCATGCGGGAATAGCTCAGTTGGTAGAGCGTCACCTTGCCAAGGTGAAAGTCGCGGGTTCGAGTCCCGTTTCCCGCTCCAACTAAATATGGCGGCATAGCCAAGTGGTAAGGCACAGGTCTGCAAAACCTTCATTCCCCGGTTCAAATCCGGGTGCCGCCTCCATACAATGCAGCTTGCAATATTGCAAGCTGCTTTTTCTTTTGGTGACATTCACTTGATTTCTTGACTTCTTGATTTGTTTGTCAATTTGAACATGCGTCCTTGATAAATGGCAATTTACAAAGATACTAATCGCAAATAAAAGATAAATGGCTTTAGTTTGTCTGTTTTGAGCAAATCAACTGAATTAGACCAATAAATAGAATATTTTGGATTTGTTGCTTTTATTTTAGAGTATTAGAATTAAATTCAGATTGTTACTTAGCTTACTTGAAAGAAGGGAAAATAATGGGTTATGAGTATTTATTGGGATTAGATGTTGGCTCAACTACCGTCAAATTAGTAATATTAGATAAATATAACAAAATAGTAAACAGCAAATATAAGCGTCATTACGCTGATGTTGTCAATACTGTTAAGGAAGTTTTAACTGATGCAAAGCAGATAATTGGGGATAAAAAAATAAAGATAGCTGTCACTGGTTCGGCTGGAATTGGAATTTCAAAATGGTTAGATTTGCCTTTTGAGCAGGAGGTAATTGCGGCTACAAAGGCTGTTAATATATATGCTCCTGAAACAAATATAGCTATAGAGCTTGGAGGAGAAGATGCTAAAATCACCTATTTTAGCGGCAGCATAGAACAAAGAATGAATGGGAGTTGCGCTGGAGGAACAGGAGCATTTATTGACCAAATGGCAGGATTGATGGAAACAGACGCTATAGGGTTAAATGAATTGGCAAAAAGTTATAAAGTAATTTACCCAATTGCTTCAAGATGCGGTGTATTTGCAAAAACCGATATTCAAGCCCTTATAAACGAAGGAGTAAAAAAGGAAGATATAGCGGCTTCTGTGTTTCAAGCAGTTGTAAACCAAACGATAAGCGGATTGGCTGCAGGGAGGAAAATAACGGGAAAAGTAGCTTTTTTAGGTGGTCCACTTTATTTTTTAAGTGAACTTAGAAAAAGGTTTATAGAGACTCTAAATATAGATATTAATGATGCAATTTTTCCTGAAAATTCTCAGCTATTTGTAGCACTTGGCGCAGCGCACGTTGCAAAGGATAAGGAAACATTCAAACTTGAAACAATTTTAGACAAGCTTCAAGATACTACTCTTTTTTTGAATAAAGAAATAAATGTCCTAAGTCCTTTATTTGAAAATGAAAACTACTATATAAGTTTTAAAACAAGGCATGAGCAAAATAAAATTAAAAGAAAAAATATTGCTCAGCATAAGGGAGAATGCTTTTTAGGAATAGATGCTGGGTCAACTACTACAAAGGCAGTTTTAATAGACGCTGAGAATAATCTATTATTTAGTCTTTACTCAAATAATCAAGGAAACCCTGTTAATGCGGTATTAAACATAATCAAAAAAATTTATAAAGAACTTCCAGACAACGCACATATCGCCAAGTCATGCGTTACAGGTTACGGAGAAGGATTAATAAAGGCTGGCTTTTCAATAGATGAATCTGAAGTTGAAACCATTGCACACTATAAAGCAGCAGAATTCTTTGATCCGAACGTCGATTTTATACTAGATATCGGCGGTCAGGATATGAAATGCATCAGAGTTAAAAATGGAGTAATAGAAAATATAGTATTGAACGAGGCTTGTTCATCGGGTTGCGGTTCATTTATAGAATCTTTTGCAAAATCATTAGGTATGGCCATAGAAGATTTTGCAAAGGAGGCATTATTTTCAAAAAATCCCGTTGATTTGGGCTCAAGGTGCACAGTTTTTATGAACTCAAAAGTGAAACAAGCTCAAAAGGAAGGTGCAAGTGTTGCTGACATTTCAGCAGGGCTATCGTTTTCGGTTATTAAAAATGCATTGCAAAAAGTTATCAAGATAAGAAATATTGAAGATTTAGGAGAAAAAATAATTGTCCAAGGAGGCACCTTTTATAATGAAGCAGTTCTTAGAGCATTTGAACTGGTGTCTGGTAAGGAAGCGATACGACCTGACATATCTGGCTTGATGGGAGCATTTGGAGCAGCTTTAATAGCAAAGGAAAGGTTTGCACATGGAGAAAAGTCGAGCATAATTTCAAGCGAGGGATTAGAAAAATTTGAAATTAAACAATCGCATACAAGATGCAAATTATGCACAAACAATTGTCAGTTAACAATAAGCACATTTGGCGATGGTAAGAAATTTGTATCAGGCAATAGGTGTGAAAAAGGCGCTGGAAATTTTAGTGTAAAAAGCGATGTCCCAAATCTTTATGAGTATAAGTATAAAAGATTGTTTGAATATAAACCTTTAGATGAATCAATAGCGAAAAGAGGCATAATTGGAATACCAAGGGTTTTAAATATTTATGAAAACTACCCACTATGGCATACATTTTTTTCTGAACTTGGATTTAGAGTTGTTTTATCCGATAAGTCAAACAAAAAAATATATGAACTTGGCATGGAGACAATACCTTCCGATACCGTATGTTATCCAGCGAAAATTGTTCATGGACATATAGTAAATCTTATACAAAAGGGTGTCAAAACTATTTTTTATCCTTCTGTAGTTTATGAGAAAAAAGAGTTTTTGGACGCAAACAATCACTACAATTGTCCAATTGTGACTTCATATTCAGAAGTTATAAAAAATAATATGGATATATTAAATGAAAATGGAATCAAATTTCTAAATCCTTTTATTAGCTTAGAAAATGAAAAAATGCTCAGCAATTCTTTATTCAAATCATTATGTGAATTTGGCATTACAAAAAAAGAAATAGAAGAGGCGCTGAAAGCTGCATTATATGAATTTGAAAATTACAAAAGGGATATAAGAAAAAAGGGAGAGGAGACTTTAAGCTATCTAATCAAGACTGGAAAAAAGGGTATTGTTCTTGCAGGAAGGCCATATCATATAGACCCAGAAATAAATCATGGCATTCCAAATGTAATAAATTCATTTGGAATTGCGGTATTAACAGAGGATTCGATAAGCCATATTAAGGGTCTTAAAAATCCCTTAAGAGTAGTTGACCAATGGACTTACCACTCAAGAATATATAGAGCAGCAAACCTAATATCTGACTATAACAATATTGATATTATAGAACTAAACTCATTTGGATGTGGTCTTGATGCAATAGTTATGGACCAAGTAAAGGACATAGTTGAGGGCAGTGGCAAAATATATACTTCTATTAAAATAGATGAAGGAACTAACTTAGGTGCTATAAAGATTAGAATAAGAAGCCTTATTGCTGCACTAAAAGAAAGGGATAAAAAAGGAATGTTGCCGGTTAAAGTGAAAAGTATAAAAAATCCGGTATTCACAAAAAAGATGCGAAAAGAGTATACAATTTTAGCACCTCAAATGTCTCCTGTTCATTTTGAGATATTGGAAAAGGCCTTTGAGGTGAGCGGATACAAATTAAAAGTTTTGCCTTCGGTTGATAAGAATTCTATAGAAGAAGGTTTAAAATATGTAAACAACGATGCATGCTACCCATCCATAATAGTAATAGGGCAAATAATTAACGCTCTCAAATCAGGGGATTTTGATACAAACTCAACTGCAGTAATGATGACGCAAACTGGAGGGGGATGTAGAGCTACTAACTATATTGCTCTGCTTAAAAAAGCGTTAATCGATGCAGGCTTTAGCAATGTTCCAGTTATATCTTTGAACTCTAAAGGACTTGAAAAACAACCAGGATTTGAACTTTCACCCATGCTTATACACCGTGGATTGATGGCAGTAGTTTATGGGGATTTGTTAAACAGACTGATTTTGAGAACAAGACCATACGAAAAAGTAAAAGGTAATGCTAATGAATTATTTGAAGAGTGGAAATTCAGTATTTTTGAAAATATCAAGAATGGAAGTTTAAAACAATTTAAAGAAAATATTTGGGATATAGTAAAAGATTTCGATAATGTAAAAGTAGAAAATATACAGAAGCCAAGAGTCGGGATCGTTGGCGAAATACTTGTTAAATATCATCCAACAGCCAATAATGAAATTGTTAAAATACTTGAAGAAGAGGGAGCTGAAGCAGTTCAACCAGATTTAGCAGACTTTTTACTTTATTCTGCCTATGATGAGAAATATAAGTTTGATAATTTAACAGGGGATTTTTCGAAAATGTTTGCGGGAAAAATAACTATTTCTGCAATAGAGTTTTATAGAAAAGAGGTTAGAAGGGCATTGGAAAACAGCATACGCTTTAAAGCACCTTCTACTATTTATGATAAAGCTGAATTGGCGGAAAAAATTATTTCACTTGGCAATATGACAGGTGAAGGTTGGTTCTTAACAGGTGAGATGATTGAATTGATAGAAGAAGGGACTTTTAATATTGTTTGCTTACAACCATTTGGATGCCTTCCTAATCACATAGTTGGTAAAGGAATGATTAAAAAATTGAGAGAATTGTATCCGCAATCTAATATTGTAGCTATAGATTATGACCCTGGAGCAAGTGAAGTCAATCAACTGAATAGAATAAAGTTGATGCTTTCAAACGCTAAATTAAAAAGCGTTAACCCAACTGAAAATATAGTTGTTTTAGATAACTTTGCGTCAGCAGTGAACTGAGTGGATGATTGAAATACAATAAAAATTATTGTATAATTTTATTGAAAAGGGGGGTATTTACTTGAAAAAGCTAAAGATAAAGGGCAAAATTCTTTTAGTATTAATTTCGATAATTGTAATGTTTAGCGTATCAGTAAACCTTGTTGTTTATTATCAATTCAATAAAACAATGAATTCAAGCCTTCTTAAGAATACTGGAAAGTTGAGCTTTGAGCTTTTAAACAGAGAATTTCCAGGAATATGGAGGATAAGTGATAATAAACTATATAAAGGGTCTACAAATTTGATGGATAATTATATAGTAACAAATATGATACGAAATACTGCAAACGTTGAGTGCTCAATTTACTTAGGGGATAAAAGAATCGCAACCACTCTTGAGGAAAACGGAAAGACATTAGCTGAAAATAAGATAGATAAAAAAATTATAGACACTGTTCTTAATAATAAAGAGTATATTGGAAATGTTAAGATTGGCAAGAAAGTTTATAGTTCTATCTACATGCCAATTAAGGATGTTAGCGGAAGAGTTATTGGTATGTTCTTTATTGGAATGGAAAAAAGTAAAATCGATGAACAAGTAACGCCTGTTATCATATCGATTATAGTATTAACATTGTTATTGATTCTATTAATTTCATTTATGATATTGGTTTTCATGAATAAAGTGGTTTTAAATGCACTTACAGATACAAACAGGATAATAGGCAAAATTTCAGAAGGTGATTTAACGGTTACGATAGAAGATAAGTATTTAAAAAAGACTGATGAAGTTGGAGAAATAGCAAACGCTTTAAATAACATGCTAAAATCTCTTAACGATATGATAAAAAAACTTGCAGAAAGTATAACTGTTATTGACAATGAAACCACTGAATTAGCAAGTATATCTGAAGAGATGTCAGCTTCTTCTGAAGAGGTTGCAGCTTCAATTCAGCAAGTTGCAAGCGGAGCTGAAAGCCAAAATAGAGAAATTGCTGGCGTTGTAAACTTATTTTCAAATTTCTCGGTTAGAATAGATGAAATACATGAAAAACTAAAAAACATTAAGACGGGTGCTGAAAACACATCAAATAAGGCTCATTACGGGAAGAATGAACTTGATACTTTGATAAGTGCGGTTGAGGGTATCAAGAGTGCGTTTGAGATTGTTATAAATAAAATAGATAATCTTTCAGGCTCAATAACAAGCATAGGAAATATTACAAATATGATAAAAAATATCTCCGAGCAAACTAATTTATTGGCATTAAATGCAGCAATAGAGGCAGCAAGAGCAGGTGAAGCTGGTAGAGGATTTGCTGTAGTAGCAGATGAAGTTAGAAAACTGGCTGAGGAGTCAAAGAAATTCTCTGATGAAATTGGCAATATTGTTGAAAACGTCAGTCAGGAAACAAAACAAGTTATTGTTGCTACAAAAGAAGTTGATGGCTTAATTGAAAATCAAATTAAAACAGTTGAAAAGACAACTTCTACTTTCGAGGATATAATAAACTCAATTGAAGAAGTTGCACCATTAATTGAAGATGCTTACGTTTCAATTGACTATGCTATTAAAGATAAGGACAAAGTGATAGAAAGCGTTGAAAATGTAAGCGCAGTTGTAGAAGAGACATCAGCCTCATCTGAAGAAATAGCTGCAACATCTGAGGAAATGGCTACTTCGGCTGAAAGGGTTGCTTCATCAGCACAAAAATTAAATCAAATGACTAAGGATGTAATAAATAATATAAACAAGTTTAAAGTTTAAATCCCATGAACCTAAAGTTCATGGGATTTATTTTGGTGACATTCACTTGATTTCTTGAGTTCTTGAATTGTTTGACAATTTATTTGGTTTAATTTTTAAAGTTGAGAAATAATATTAAAAGAGAAAATTATATCTTTTGATTTTAAAACCAAAAGCAGAGGGTGGTAGTTTGAACTATTATAATGAAATTTTAGAGACTAAACAAGTAATAGATAATTCAGAATACATTGTTTTCTTTGGAGGTGCTGGGACTTCTACTGAAAGCGGCATTTCAGATTTTAGAGGTGACAGAGGTTTGTATCAAAAAACATACAAAGGATATAATCCTGAAGAGATCCTAAGCCTGAAATTTGTTTTGAAAAATCCTCAAATATTTTATGATTTTATCAATGAAAAACTTTGCTGTGAAAATGCTAAACCAAATGCAGGGCACAAATATCTAGTCGAACTTGAAAATACGGGTAAATTAAAGGCTATTATTACTCAAAACATTGATGGCCTACATCAAAAGGCAGGTTCAAAGAATGTAATTGAACTTCACGGTAATTTAAGAGAGTTTTACTGCATGAAGTGTGGAAGGGAGAAGGATAGATTTTTTGACTGCGAATGCGGGGGAATCGTAAGACCAAATATTGTTTTATATGGCGAGCCATTAGATGTTGATATAGTAAATAGGTCCATTAGCGAAGTAAAAAAAGCTGATTGCCTGATAGTTTCAGGAACCAGCTTAACAGTTTATCCTGCTAATTCTTTATTAGAATATTTTGATGGCAAGTATTTTATAATAATTAATACAAGCCCAACACAATATGACTCAATGGCAAATATAATTATTAGAAAACCATTTGCTGAAACTGCACGCCTTTTAACAAGTTAAAACGTATCACGGTATTTATCCATAATTTTTCTAAATATATCTCCTGTTGTAGGTGGAGTATATGTTATGGCATTTGCACCTGCCTTTATCGTTTCTCTTATTGTATCTTCGCTTGGACCACCTGTAGCGATTATCGGAACAAAGGGAAATTCTTCCCTTATCCTTTTAATAATTTTTACTGTGTTAGCAGCACCAGATACGTTAAATATTGATGCGCCAGCATCAATTCGAGCTTTGAAATCCTCTTTTTCAGAAACAACTGTTACTACAATTGGAATATCAATCTCATCCCGCATAGCTTTAATAGTTTCATTAGGAGTTGGAGCATTTACAACAACGCCAATTGCCCCAAGAAATTCAACGTGCCTTGAAAGTCGAATAACTCTTTTCCCAGTAGTTAATCCACCGCCAACACCACAGAAAACTGGAACTTCAGATACATTTAAAATTGCTTCTGCAATTACAGGTTGAGGTGTAAATGGATAAACAGCTATAACGGCATCAGCATTCGTATTCCTAATTATTGCAACGTCTGTAGAAAAAACAAGAGATTTTATCCTTCTTCCGAAAATTATTATTCCACTTGCTTCTCTAATAACATTCGGAACTTCTATTAGATGATTTCTTAAATTTCCCTTTATTTCTGGAATATATTTATCAGTTGGCATTCGTATCACCCCTTAGAGATATTTTATATGATTAATCAGAATTTGAATATAGTAATATTAAAACAAATTTCAACAAAATATTTCATTTGCTTTATTTTTATGTTATAATATGAGTATAAATGCATATACTCATGTGAGGTGTTATAATGGAGATAATCGAAATATTAAAGGCTTTATCTGATGAGACGAGGTTAAGAATATTAAATTTATTAAAATATGGAGAGCTCTGTGTATGTGAAATTGAAAGTTTATTAGGCATAACTCAGTCAAATGCTTCAAGGCACTTAACAAGACTAAGCAATAGCAGATTAGTTATCGGAACTAAAAAACAACAATTTGTTTATTATAAATTAAATGAAGATATGTTTAGACAATATGCTTTTTTAATGGAATTGATTTTTAAAGAAACTGAGAAAATAAATCTTCTTAATGAAGATTATAATAAATTAATTACATTCAAAAACAGTGGAAAAGGCTGTAATAACTTAATTTGAAAGGAGAGAAGGCAAAGCCGAACATATGAGAATAGCGGTGATATCAGACATTCACAGCAATATTTTGGGGCTGGAGGCAGTTTTAAAGGACATTGAAAAGAAAAACGTAGATTTAACTGTTTGCACAGGAGATTTGGTTGGATATTGCACATATCCAAATGAGGTAATAAACCTTATAAGACAGAAGAATATATTAACTATTATGGGCAATTATGATGATGCAGTTGGTTATGAAAAATTAGTCTGCGGTTGCGACTATCCAGACCCCAAGGATATGGAAAACGCATCAATTTCACTGAATTTTACAATAGATATGGTAACAGAAGAAAACAAAAGATTCCTAAGAGAACTACCTCTTGAGATGGTTCTAAAATTTGAAGGTAAAAATATAATGTTTGTTCATGGCAGCCCAAGAAGAATAAACGAATATCTAAAGGAAAACTCAAAGGAAGCAGAGGAAGTAATGGGAGAATTTAAGTATGATGCACTGGTTTGCGGACACACTCATATTCCATATTCCAAAAAGTATGGCAGCAAGTGGCTTATAAATGCTGGAAGTGCAGGCAAACCTAAAACGGGTTCTCCAGATGTGAATTATATAATTATAAATATTGGAGATGAACTGAATGTTGAAATATATTCAGTAGCATACGATTATGAAAAAATAGCAAATGAAATTATTAATAATCAACTTCCAATAAAATTTGCAGAAAACATAAGAACCGGAAGGGGCTAAGAGGAGGAATATTTGTGGAAAAGAAAGGACTAAGTTTTTTTGAAAAATACCTAAGCATTTGGGTAGCACTTTGTATTATAACTGGAGTTTTAATAGGACAATTTATGCCAGATATACCAAGATTTTTGAGCAAATTAGAATATGCGCATGTATCAATACCTGTTGCAATACTTATATGGCTTATGATTTATCCTATGATGCTAAAAATAGACTTCACAAGCATAAAAAATGTTGGAAATAAACCAAAGGGACTTATTGTTACGTGGGTTACTAATTGGTTAATTAAGCCTTTCTCGATGTATCTAATTGCCTATTTGTTCTTAAAGGTATTTTTTAAAGCATATATTCCAGAAGAACTATCAACTGAGTATCTTGCAGGCGCAGTATTACTCGGGGCGGCTCCATGCACAGCGATGGTTTTTGTCTGGAGTTATTTGACTAAGGGTGACCCAGCATACACATTGGTTCAGGTCGCTACAAATGATTTGATAATATTGTTTGCTTTTACACCAATAGTTGCGTTCTTGCTTGGAGTTTCAAATGTAAAAGTTCCTTATGATACATTGATACTTTCAACTATATTATTTGTTGTAATACCTTTGACATTTGGTTACCTAACAAGAAAAAGAGTAATAGCCAATAAGGGAACTGAGTATTTTGAAAATGTGTTTCTTAAAAAATTTGATAATGTAACAATTATAGGATTGCTTTTAACATTAGTTATTATCTTCTCTTTCCAGGGTGAGATAATAGTTAAGAATCCATTCCACATATTATTAATTGCAGTCCCACTAACAATTCAAACTTTCTTTATATTCTTTTTTGCATATGGATGGGCAAGGGTATGGAAACTACCACATAATGTTTCTGCACCTGCTGCACTAATTGGTGCAAGCAATTTCTTTGAGCTAGCTGTTGCTGTAGCAATTTCATTGTTTGGATTACAATCTGGAGCAGCACTTGCGACTGTTGTTGGGGTTCTTACGGAAGTACCAATAATGCTTACACTTGTAAAAATAGCAAATGCAACTAAGAAAAGTTTTGAATTCAATAAAAGAGGACAAGCCGCATAAATAGTTTGTTAGGAAATGGTTATTGATATTCCAATAGCAATAAGAATTATGGTATAGAATGGTCTATCAAAGAATAAATGAGATAGTAATAAAATAAATTTATATCAACTTAATTAGAATTAATTCAAAAAAATAAAAATGAAAAGATAAGACAAAAATAGCTCCAAGAATGTATTTGAATCAAAAATTGAATTCGAAACATTCATGGAGCTATTTGTCCAAATTGACAAACAATTCAAGAAGTCAAGAAATCAAGTGAATGTCACTCAACTAACAGCAGCAGCCGTGTGTGATTATTGCAGGACGTCCGCCGCTTATTGTAATTTCAATGTCGCGGATAAAGGGCTTTATGTCCTTTTCAGCAACAAACTTTACGCCTTCAATTTCTACAAATTCATCAGAATCTTTTTGTTCATCCAGAACAATATCAAATACAGGGCCACCTCAGCCAAAGGCTATAATGTCGAATCTTAAAGCGTTCTTTCCGTTTTCAGATAGTATTTCCTTTATTTTTTCAGCTACATCTTTATTTAATTTTATATCCATTTATATTTCCTCCCTTAATATTTTTGTATTCTTATTTTATAACATATTTTAGATATAATAAAGTCGTGTAAAATTATTTTTTGTATTTAAAAAAACAATAATACTTATTTACAAATAAAATATTTGACATAAATCTGATTAGGGCATAGAATATTAGTATATTAGAAAATTCTTAAATAATGATATAGAGGTGAAACAATGAATAGGGATGAATTATTGGTTAAGATATTTAAGGCACTTGGACATCCTATTAGATTTAAAATAATCAAATACTTATTGGATGGGCCAAAATGTGTTTGCGTGTTAAATCAAGATATTGAATTTTCTCAGTCCAATCTTTCGCAACACTTAAGAATTTTAAAAGAAGCAGGGATTGTAGAAAGTGAAAAGGTTGGGTTGAACATTCACTATAGACTTGCGGATGAACAGGTTAAGAATCTGATTCATATAGTTCAAAATATAATCGAAAATAAATTAAAAAGATATGAGGAGGAATAATAATGGTTATCAAAATTTTAGGTTCAGGTTGTGCAAACTGCAGCAAATTAGAGGAAAATGCTAAAAAGGCAGTGTTAGAAACGGGGGCTAATGCTGAAGTGATTAAGGTTGAGGATTTCAAAGAAATAATGAAATATGGTGTTATGAGGACCCCTGCTTTAGTTGTTGATGAAAAGGTTAAATCATTTGGTAAGGTTTTAACTGTTGATGAAATAAAAAAATTAATTCAAGCTTAATTAAGTAAATATTGGAGGAGTATTAGATGCAATTTTTCATACAAACATTTGATTGGCTAAATAATCAATTATTAAAAATGACTTGGTTATCAGATATTATTAAAATATTGATAAATAAGATATTTGGACTTTCAATAGAAAATAGACTGGGTGCTAGTATCCATTTTTTTATCTATGACACAATAAAGATATTTATACTTTTATCAGTCTTGATTTTTATGGTTTCATTTATTCAAAGCTATTTTCCACCTGAGAGAACAAAGAAAATATTAGGGGAAATAAAGGGTATAAAAGGCAATATATTTGGGGCTCTGCTTGGGACAATAACTCCATTTTGCAGCTGTTCAAGCATTCCACTTTTTATTGGATTTACATCTGCAGGGCTGCCTATAGGAGTTACATTTTCATTTTTGATATCTTCACCTTTAGTAGATTTAGCTTCTTTTTTGCTATTAATGTCATTTTTTGGAGCCAAAATTGCATTTGCATATGTTATAGTAGGACTTGTGCTTGCGGTTATCGGAGGAACTTTGATTGATAAATTAAATTTAGAAAAATATGTTGAAGGATATGTTAGAGAAATTGAAAATGTAGATGTTGAATTGCCCGAAATGTCTTACAAAGATAGAATTGACTTTGCTAAAGACCAGGTAAAACAAATTGTGGGTAGGGTTTGGATATATATACTTATTGGTGTTAGTATAGGTGCGGCTATTCACAACTGGATTCCGCAATCTATTATAGAAAAATTAGTTGGCTCAGAAAATCCATTTGCCGTTATACTTGCTACGATAGTTGGGGTTCCAATGTATGCTGATATATTTGGAACTTTACCAATTGCTGAGGCTCTTTTAGCAAAGGGAGTAGGAATAGGAACCATTCTTGCTTTTATGATGGCTGTTACAGCACTGTCACTGCCGTCGATGATTATGTTGAGCAAAGTAGTTAAAACAAAATTACTTGCTATTTTTGCTGCGATTGTAACTTTAGGCATTATTCTAATAGGATATCTATTCAATATGATTTCTTATTTGTTTATATAATAATTTTATTAAATAGGGCGGGAAAATAGATTTTTCCTATAGCCCTTTTTTATTTGATAAAAATTTGTTAATTTATACATTAATTAATTAAAATAAATTAAATTATGTGTTAGAATAGAAAAAAAGGTGGTGGTTATGTGAATTTAAAAAACGTAGTAGAAATTGCAACAACTATTGGTGAAATGCTGCTGTCTTCTGGAGCTGAAATATACAGAGTAGAAGAATCGATGAGTCGAATTGCGAAATCATACGGCTATGAATTTGAAAGTTTTGTAATGCCAACTGGATTTTCAGCGACAGCAAAAAATATAAAAGGCGAGGTAATCACTTGTGTCAAAAGAATAAAGAACAGAACAGTTGACCTCCACAGGATTGAGTATTTAAACGATTTATCAAGAAGAATAGAATCAGATAAACCTGGATATGAAGAAGTTTTAAAAGAGATTGAAAAAATTAACAATATACCCTATTTCAAATATTGGTTGAGGATACTGAGTTCAGGATTGGTCGCATTATCGTTTACACTTCTGTTTAATGGTAATATAATCGATGCAATAATAGCCTTTATCATAACCTGCGCTATTTATATAACAAAAAACAGTATTTCAAAATTAGGATTCTTTCAATTTTTAGAGTATTTTATATCAGGTTTTTTGGCGGCAATGCTCTCGCTAATTTTAAAAAATTTTATTTACTCAATACATGTCGATAAGGTAATAATTGGCTCTATTATGATATTAGTTCCCGGGATTGCAATGACGAATGCAATAAAAGATGCACTTTATGGAGATATAATATCAAGCTTTGCAAGATTTGGAGAAGCATTATTTATAGCTGCGGCAGTAGGAGCTGGAGTAGGATTTGCATTAACATTGGGAATAGGATGGGTGATAGGATGAAGGAATTTTTACTTGCTTTTTTAGGCAGTTTTGCAGGAGCAGTTCTTTTTAATATAGAAAGGTATAACCTGCTTTGGGCAGGCTTATGCGGAGGAATTGCTTGGACAACCTATGAAATATTAATACATTCTTCTGGAAGAGCTGTCTATGCAACATTCATATCAGCTATTTTTGTTGGGCTTTTTAGTGAATTTATGGCAAGAAGAGCTAAAACTCCTGCATATATATTTTCAATCCCAGGAATGTATCCACTTGTCCCAGGAATTATGGCGTTTGACACAATATATCTATTAGTATTTGGAAAGATGGAGGATGGAATTAACAAAGGAATTGAAACTGCAGCAACAGCCGGAGCAATTGCATTCGGAATTATGCTTTCTTCAACGGGATATCAATTGATTGAGAGAATTTTGTATGAAATTTTTAAAAATAAAGCAAAAAAGTAAATTCCTCGCCAGAGGCGAGGTTATTTCAGGGGTTTTTATGAATCTATATTAAAGAGGGGGGGTAACAATTTATTTGGGGATGTCCCTTACAATTTAATGATATCAATAGATTATTAAAAAAGTATTTAGACATTGTGAACAAATTGTTAATTTATAAGGGGTGCTGCTATGTTAGGGAAATTAGGTTTTTATATTGTAAATGAAAACATAATAGAAATACAATTTGAGAATGGAGTTGGGAAAATAGAATTTATAAACGAAAACATTGTTAATTTTTTCTCACCATTAAAATATGAAAAACATTTTTCGCGAGCAGTAGAAGATTTAAAAAAGTCAAAAGTAGACTTTCACGTTATTAACGAAAAGAACTGTATTGAAATTGAAAGCAGTATTTTAAGAATTAAAGTCTATGATGAATTTAAGGTTGATATATATGACAACAAAGGAAATATAATTTGTGAAGATTATAAATACAAAAGAAAGCCTTTTATAAGAAGAGGAAACGGGAAAATCGCGGAAGGTGAAGGGATTAAGGTAGAAGAAAATTTTAGAAAACACAAAATTGAAATAGTAAAGAAGATGCTGGGAGATGAATACTTCTATGGATTTGGAGAAAAAACCGGTCATTTGAATAAGAAGGGATATTACTATGAAATGTGGAATACAGACGACCCAAAACCCCATGTAGAAAATTATACAGCCCTTTACAAATCAATTCCATTCTTTATAACAAAAAGAAACAATTTATCCTTCGGAATATTTTTTGACAATACATTTAAAACATATTTTGACATGGGCAAGGAAAATAGTGAATATTATTATTTTGCAGCAGATGATGGTAACTTAGACTATTATTTTATATACGGACCATCAATAAAGGAAGTTGTAATAGGATATACGGAGCTTACTGGTAAAACTCCTCTTCCACAATTATGGACGCTTGGATATCACCAATCAAGATGGAGCTACTCGCCAAAAGATAGGGTAATGGAAATAGCAAAGCTTTTTAGGGAAAAAGATATCCCTTGCGATGTAATTCACCTTGATATAGATTACATGGACGGATTTAGAGTGTTTACGTGGGATAAGTCGGCTTTTGAAAATCATAAAAAAATGATTAAAGATTTAAAAAATATGGGATTTAAAGTGGTGACTATAATAGACCCAGGTGTTAAAAAAGACAGGGGATATAAAATATACGATGACGGGTTAAAAAATGGTTATTTTGCAACAGATAAGGATGGAATTCCTTATGTTAACGAAGTGTGGCCGGGAGAAGCGCTATATCCTGATTTTACAGATGAAAAGGTCAGAATGTGGTGGTCTGAAAATCAAAGAATAATGATGGAGGATGGCATTGCTGGAATATGGAATGATATGAATGAACCTGCATCCTTCAAAGGGCCATTGCCAGATGATGTTCAATTTAAGAACGACGGTAGACCAACAAACCACCTTGAAGTTCATAATGTATATGGACATTTGATGTCTAAGGCTACATATGAAGGAATCAAAAAATATACAAATAAAAGGCCATTTGTCATTACAAGGGCTTGTTTTGCAGGAACACAAAAATACTCTACTATTTGGACAGGTGATAATCACAGCTTCTGGGAGCATTTAAGAATGGCAGTTCCAATGCTTTTGAATTTAGGATTATCGGGTATGGCATTCTCAGGAACAGACGTTGGTGGTTTTCAGTTTGATGCAACTGGAGAACTTTTGTCAAGATGGGTTCAGCTTGGATGTTTTACACCGCTTTTTAGAAATCATTCATGTATGCATACAAGAGACCAAGAGCCTTGGGCATTTGATAAACAAACAGAAGATATAAATAGAAAATATATAAAATTAAGATATAAACTGCTTCCGTATATTTATGATTTAATGTATCAGGCAGAATTTTATGGTCTGCCAGTTATGAGACCATTAATATTGCATTATGAAAATGACATAAATACATTTGAATTAAACGACCAATTTTTGTTTGGTGAAAATATACTCGTTGCCCCCGTATTAGAGCAGGGTAAAAATGTGAGAGCTGTATATCTTCCAGAAGGAAGATGGGTGGATTATTGGACAAAGCAAATACATGAGGGTGGAAAGTATATTTTAAAAGAAGCGCCACTTGATATTTGTCCTATTTTTATCAAAGAGGGAAGTGTAATTCCAAATTATGAGGAGCAAAACTTTGTTGGTGAAAAGCCAAATAATATTTTGATTATTGACGTTTACCCTGGAAGTGGAGAGTATTATCATTATAAAGATGATGGAGAAAGCTTTGATTATAGAGATGGAAAATATAATTTATATAAAATAAGCATGCAAATAGAAAAAATATTAAGAATAGATATTTCAAAGGAACACGATGGATATACTGACTACGAAAAAATAATTTTTAAATTTAACAATTATGATGGAAAAGTATTAATCAATTCAAAAGAATATTCAGTTAAAAACTCTATATTAGAAATAAGCATGAACTAATATTCAAAAAAGCAAATTAGCCGGCAAAGCCGGCTTTTTACTTCATAGTCAATCTATATTAAAGGGGGGGATCAACTACATTTTTATAATAACAAAGTTTTTTTAAGAAGTTATTGAGATTTTGTTAAGAAAATGTTAATATTACATCATTCGACAACATTTTTTGCAAATATTAATCCGTAGTGATGCGGTGAAACTTCAATTTGTTCTGTCAATTTTAAACCTAAATCTTTCATTAAATCTATTACATAATAATCGGAAATCCTATGCTCAACAGGAGGACCATAATTGGTATCAATCTTCTTCCATTCTATTATAAAAATCTTACCATTCGACTTTAACACTCTTTTTATTTCTTCTATTAATCTTTTTTTATCTTCAATTTCGTGTAAAACATTAGATAAAAGGGCATAATCAACAATACAATCATTAATTGGGATTTCGTATTCTCTACTTAATTTAAACTCAATATTTTCAACATCATGTGCTCTTTCTTTAGCATGGTCGAGCATTTCCTGCTGGATATCAATTCCTATTGCTTTTCCATTTGAAAGAATTTTTGCCGCGGGAATTGTGAAATATCCAATTCCACAGCCTATATCAAGAAATGTGCCGATTCCTTTTAGTTTAAGACCAAATTTTTCAAGCGTCTTAAACGGGGGCATATATTTTCTCCTCGTTGGATTATCAAGCTTTTCAATATGTTTTGGGTCAAATTTGTGCATCACATCGCCTCCTTTTGATACAATGTAATTATAGAGTATTATTAAATTCTTCTAATAAATTATGCGCAAGCTTTTTGAATGCTGTTGCTTGTGCGATAAGCGAAATAACAGTCAAGAAAACAAGAAGCCTTTGACCATCTTTTTCACTTAAATTTTTGTTATCTATAAGTTTCTTCAATCTTTTTTCAGTCTCCTGGCTTGTTTCTACAAAATTTTTCAAAGTTTCCCTTTGCAAATCAGTAAAAATCTCATATGCAAATTCCCAGGTAATCAGGTCGTCTGATTTTTCGTTGATTTTGTTAAATGCAAGATTAAATACGTTCTTTATTTCTTCTGTAGTAAGAATAGGGCGCATGTAATTAAGAAGAATTAACTGAATTAAATGGTCCTTAGAATAACCTCTTTTTTTCCCATCCTCAGGTTTAGATATAACTTCACCTTTTATATAATTTTGAATTATATTGCTGGTATATTCTTCGTTTAACTTATTGTTTAAAAAGTCAGTAACCTGGGATAAAAACAAGTCATAAGGTGGGAGCTCATCAATGCCTATAATAGCCTTTTTTGAAATTTCCCCAGAAAGCTTTATTAACGTATCTGATAAATTTTTCATTTTTATCCCTCCAATCTATATATCTATTATAAAGTAATTTTAACCATATTACAAGATAAACAATCTAATTTAATATGATTCTAAAAACAAAAAAATATTTAAAAAATGAAGAAATATAATGAAAAAATTAGATATAATGAGTTTTGATTTATATAAATGACAAAAACGCTTATAATAATCCCAAAACAAGATAATATTAACATTGTAAAATAGTATTTAATACCATATAATAAAGTTGTGATAAATGATAAGGGGTGAGTAAATGAGAAAGAAATTTTTAAGCCTTCTGATTTTGTTGACTATTACTTTGACATCTGTGTTAAGTCCTTTCTTAGATATTGTTAATGCAGCACCAAAATCCAGCGGAGGTGGATTTAAATCTGGTTCTTTTAAATCCTCGACATTTAACAGCGGCGGATTTAAGTCAGGCAGCTTTAAATCAGCACCAAAATTTAATCTTCCTATTCCAAAAACTTATCAAAAAAAAAGCAGTGGCTCCAAAAACTATGTTCCGATACCATTTCCGTTTGGGATGTGGGGAAGTCCATTTAGAACATTTTACGCAGGCTATGCACTTTTTAGTGTAATAGGATTTATTTTTAAACTGTTACTCATTTTATTTGTTTTATCAATAATTTTAAAAATATTTAGAAGGTAAGGAGTGGTTTAAATGGGTATTTTACAAAGAATGTCAAACATTTTCAGGGCAAAGGCTAACAAGGTGATAGACGAAATCGAAAATCCAATTGAAATTTTGGACCAAAAGATAAGGGACATGGAGCAGAGCCTAAACAACGCAAGAATTTCTGCAGCAGAGATACTTGGAAATGTCCATGAAATCGAGAAAAAAATCAACATTGCTAAGCAAAACGCTAAGGAGTTTGATGAGAAGGTTAAACTTGCCCTCTCAAAGAGAAATGAAGAACTTGCAAAGAAGGCGCTTGAAAGAAAAATTGAAGAGGAGAAGAATCTAAAAAGTTTAGAAGCAAGCTATGCAGATGCGTCCAAAAAGGCAGAGATGATAAAGTCAAAGCTTAAAGAGCTTGAAGGGGAAATAGAAAGGACAAGAAGATATAGAGATGAGGCAGCAGCAAGATACAACAATGCAAAGGCTACCGAAAAGGTTAATGAGATAATACTAGATATAAAGTCAAAAACAAACAATATAAGCATAGATGAAATTGAAAGAAAGATACAAAGAAAAGAAGCTATAGCAGAAGGATTAGAGGATTTAAGAAACGATTCATTGGATAAGGAGTTTGAATCTTTAGAAAAGATTGACCTTGATTTGGAGCTTAAAAAATATAAAGAAAATTTAGGGTGATAAAATGAAAGCTCAAGAATTTTTGGATAAAGAGAAAGAAAAATACGGAAAAATTTACTCAGATATATCATTTGCAATTGATAATATATCCCCCTTTTTAGATACAAGGGAGCTCAAAACGAGGAAATATTCCTCCTTTCTCCCTGTCTTGAAAAAATATATTGATAAAATTGAAGTGGCAGAGAGTAATTTAAATAAATCAGGCATCTTTTCAATTTTTTCAAATGGAAAAATTATTGATGAGCTTGAAAAGTTTAAATTTGAATACAAAGAAGAGTTAAGACAGCTTGAAAAATGTGTAAATTGTAAATGTCTAAACTGTTCTATAGGATGTAAGTTTGACGGATGTTTAGGATGCAGAGAGGGGTCAAATGTAGTATCCTGCGACCATGAAAAAATAAATGTAAGATTCCATGATAATTTTTATCAGGAACTTTTAAACGAAAAATCAGGCAAGAGAGAAAAGTATAAGGTTTTAGCTACACTTATGGATGCAAAACAAAACAGACATTACATTATCATAGAAGGAGTGTTCTCAAAGGATAAATATGTTTTATATTACTATCCTGATATAGATGAAGATAGATTTGGAGAAATAAAAGATGAGCAGGAATTTGATTATATAGTAGAGACTTACCAGTCGGTTGAAAGATAATCCCCCCCTTTTATATATTAAGCTACCTCAATTTTGGGGTAGCTTAAGCTATTTTGTTGCTAAAACTAATTATTAAAAGTAAAATATAATTTATAAAGCTTACATTTAAGAAGGTGATCATTTGAAGCTTTGGGGAGACAAAAGATATAATTCATTAAACAACTTTTTAAGGCAAAAATTTGGAGAAAAGGTGTTTAAAATATCGCTTGATGCGGGATTTAGCTGCCCTAATAGAGATGGAACTGCAGGATATGGAGGATGCCTATTTTGTAGCGAAAGAGGTTCAGGCGATTTTGCAGGAACAAAAGAAAATTTAATTGAACAGTTCTATGAAGTTAAGGATATGATGAATAAGAAATGGAAGGAAGGAAAATACATTGCATATTTTCAAGCCTTTACAAATACATATGCACCAGTAGAAGTGTTAAGAGAAAAATACGAGGCAGTTTTAGACATTGAAGGGGTCGTTGGGATTGCAATAGCTACAAGACCCGACTGCCTTCCTGAGGATGTATTGAACCTTTTAGAGGAAATAAGCAAAAAAACTTATCTTTGGGTGGAACTTGGACTTCAAACTATTCATGAGGATACTGCAAAACTTATTAATAGAGGTTATCCACTAAAAACCTATATAGATGCAGTTGAAAATTTAAAAAAGAGAAATATTGATGTTGTAACCCATGTAATACTAGGACTTCCAGGTGAAGATAAGGAAAGGATGCTGCAAACTGTTAATTTTGTTGCACATACTGGCACAAAGGGAATTAAGCTGCACCTATTGCACCTTATGAAGGGAACAAGACTTGTAAGACTATATGAACAAGGAAAATTAAGCTTTCTATCTATGGATGAATATGTCGATTTAATTGTAGATTGCGTAGAGAGACTACCAGAGGACATGGTAGTGCATAGATTAACTGGAGATAGCCCAAGAAACCTGATAATAGAACCTCTATGGAGTCTTAAAAAATGGGAAGTTCTGAATGCAATCGATAGAAGATTTGAAGAAAGAGACACCTGGCAGGGAAAATATTTGGAGTAATGGGGGAGTTATATGAAGGCAGCCTTTGAGAGTTTTTATAAAATTAATGTTTATTGTGAAGAAGCCAATAGAGTCGATTGGTCGAATATTAGAATCTTACAGGAAAATGAATTTATAGATATCAGCATTATAAACAAGAAAAAGGATTATTGTGAATTGGTTTTAGCAGAACCTGTGTATATTAAAAAGAAAACATATCTTTTTGCAGAAAACAGTAAATTTGAAATTTCATACTCTAATTTATTTAAGAGCCAAGAATTTAATGAAAAATACTTCTATGATGGATTTTTAGGTGCGAGAATTATAGATGGGAAAACTGAATTTAAAGTCTGGTCTCCAGTTGCGACATCAATAAACGTTCTTTTGTATAAAAATGGAGACCCACTTATTGAAGAAACACCTATTATTATTCCACTACAAAGTAAAAGGGGAGTGTTTTCAGCATTAGTAGAAGAAAACTATATTGGATATTACTATACTTATCAGGTTGAAGCATACGGAAAGATTGAAGAGGTTGTTGACCCATATGCAAAGGCGGTAGGAGTTAATGGATTAAGAGGATGTATTATTGACCTTGAATCAACTAACCCTATTGGATGGGATTTGGATAAACCAATAGAATTAAAAAATTATACAGATGCTGTAATTTATGAAATTAGCATTAGGGACATATCATCAAATGATAACAGCGGCGTTCAAAACAAGGGGAAATTTATTGGACTTTTGGAGGAGTCAAAAACAGCAAAGGGAGTCAAAACAGGACTTGAACACATCAAAGAGCTTGGTGTTACACATGTTCAGATACTTCCAATGTATGATTTTCACTATCAGAGTGTAGATGAAAGGGACCAGTTTAGAAAATACAATTGGGGATATGACCCTCAAAATTATAATGCCGTAGAAGGAAGTTATTCAACAAATCCATATGATGCAGCTTTGAGGATTAAAGAACTTAAAGAGATGATTAAAAAATTTCACCAAAATAATATAGGTGTTATAATGGATGTAGTATACAACCATGTATATGAATACAAAAGAAGCAATTTTGAAAAATTAGTTCCAGGCTACTATTTCAGACATGACAGATTTGGCAATGTGTCAAATGGAAGTGGTTGTGGAAATGATGTAGCGTCTGAAAACAAGATGACCAGAAGGTTTATCATCGATTCTGTAACCTACTGGGCAAAGGAATATCATCTTGATGGGTTCAGATTTGACCTTTTAGGACTTTTAGATATTGATACAGTTAACAGCATTTATGAAGAACTTAAAAAAATAAACCCCAATATAATAGTCTATGGAGAAGGTTGGGATTTAAATACTTACCTTGAAAATGATAAAAAGGCGACGCAATACAATGCATATAAGACTCCTAAAATAGGGTATTTTAATGATGTAATAAGAGATGCTGTCAGAGGACATACATTTGAAGCAGATAAAAAGGGGTTTGCAGGCGGAGGAGAAGGAAAAGAACTCGAGATAAAAAGGTCTGTTGTAGGTTTAATCAATTATAATGAAAGTTTAAAAGGACCTTTTATATTCCCATCACAGTCTATAAACTATGTATCCTGCCATGATAACCATACTCTGTGGGACAAAATAAATATAACAAACAAAGAAGATTCAGTGGAAGAAAGAATTAGAGTTCATAAATTATCACATGCTATTGTATTAACGAGTCAGGGAGCATCTTTTTTACATTTGGGATGTGATTTTTGCAGAACTAAGCATGGCCATGAGAACAGCTATAACCTTCCCGACAGCATTAATTCAATTGATTGGGATAGAAAGTATGAATTCAGAGATGTTTTTGAATATATTAAAGGGCTTGTGAAACTTAGGAAGGAGCATCCAGCTTTTAGAATGTCATCTGCTTCAGAAGTAGTTAAGCATATAATTTTTTTAGATTCGCCTGAAAAATGTGTTGCTTTTATGATACATGACCATGCTAATAATGATATTTGGAAGGATATACTGGTAATTTATAATTCAAACAAAAGCACAGTTGAAATAAAAATACCAAACGGTGTTTATAACGTTGTTGCTGATGGCAGATTATCAGGTGTAGAAACACTTTATAGAATTTACGGCGATAAGGTTAAGGTAGCACCAATAAGCTGTATTGTAGCATATAGATAACAAAATAATATACAAATGCATAAAAATTTGATATAATAAAATATAGAAAAGGCTTTCTATTAGAATGGGGGATGGAGTATGAATATTTTAGTAACAGGAGGAGCAGGATATATTGGCTCACATACAGTTAAAATGCTTAATAAGATGGGTAAAAACGTTGTTGCCTATGATAATTTGGTCAAGGGACATAAGGATGCAGTAAAATGCGATGTATTTGTCAAAGGAGATATATTTGATAGTGAACTATTAGAAGATACAATTAAAAAATATAACATAGACTCGGTTATTCATTTTGCAGCCTATAGCTTAGTTGGTGAATCTATGGAAAAGCCAATGATGTATTATAAGAATAACGTTGAAGGAACTTTAAATTTACTTGAAGTTATGCTTAAAAATGGAGTGAAAAATTTAGTCTTTTCATCAACAGCAGCAGTGTATGGAGAGCCTGAAAGAGTTCCAATAACAGAAGACCTTCCTAAAAATCCGACAAATGTGTATGGAAGAACAAAACTTATTATGGAAGGTGCAATGGAGGATTACTCAAGAAGTTATGGATTAAATTATATTGCGCTAAGGTATTTTAACGCATGTGGAGCAGATGAAGAAGGCGATATCGGAGAGGACCACAATCCTGAAAGTCATCTGATACCTTTAGTTTTACAGGCTGCTCTTGGGAAAAGAGATAGTATAAAGATATTTGGCGATGATTATCCTACTAATGATGGAACATGTATAAGAGATTATATACATGTTAATGACCTTGCTATGGCGCATTACCTTGCTCTTGAAGCTCTTATCAATGGACACAAATCAGATGTTTACAATCTTGGTAATGGAGTAGGATTTTCAGTTAAGGAAATTATTGATGCTGCAGAAGAAGTTGTAGGTCACCCTATAAAACGAGAAATAGTTTCAAGGCGTCCAGGGGACCCTGCAATACTTATTGCAAGTTCAGAAAAGATAAAAAATGATTTAGGCTGGAAAACTAAATATACAGATATAAAAGAAATAATAAGAACAGCATATATTTGGCATAAGAATAATCCAAATGGATATGATGATAAATAAAGCCTGGAATTATCCAGGCTTTTAATTTTTATGGGTTTGAATGAAAACGACAGAATTTGTCAAAAATCTTTAATCAATATCGAATTATGAATTAAAAATTGCAAAAAGTTAAAAAATTATATAGAAATATTGCAACAATAATGTTATAATTATTTTAGAAAAACCTAAAAAATATGTTGGAGGTATTTTCATGAAAAAAATACTTATTACAGGTGCACTTGGACAAATAGGCTCAGAACTTACTATGTATTTAAGAAGACTATACGGAGATGCTAATGTTATTGCAACTGACAAGAATCCAAATGGTCCAGAAAAGGTATTAAAATCAGGTCCATTTGAAGCTGTTGACGTAACAGATGCAAATAAGCTTGCAGAAGTTATTAAAAAATATAGCCCAGATACAGTTATACATCTTGCAGCAATTCTTTCAGCAGTTGGTGAAGCAAAACCTGAACTTGCTTGGAACGTAAATATGAATGGTCTTTACAATGTTTTGGAAATTGCAAGAGAAATGAAACTTGCAGTTTTCACTCCAAGCTCAATCGCAGCATTTGGACCAAGCACTCCAAGAGTTAAAACTCCACAGGATACAATTCAAAGACCAACTACTATGTATGGAGTAACAAAGGTTGCAGGAGAATTATTATGCGATTATTACTTCCAAAAATATGGAGTTGACACAAGAGGTGTAAGATATCCAGGACTTATATCATATGATACTTTACCTGGTGGAGGAACTACGGACTACGCAGTTCATATATACTACGAAGCAATTAAGAATAAAAAGTATACCAGCTATATTAAACAGGGAACATACATGGACATGATGTATATGCCAGATGCGCTTGAAGCTATAGTTCAACTTATGGAAGCTGACCCAACAAAGCTTGTTCATAGAAACGCATTTAACATAACAGCTATGAGCTTTGCTCCTGAACATATAGCCGCTGAAATTAAAAAGCATATACCTGAATTTGAAATAGACTACAACGTTGACCCAGTAAGACAATCGATTGCTGATTCATGGCCAGATTCATTAGACGATTCTGCAGCAAGGGAAGAATGGGGATGGAATCCTAAGTATGACCTTGCGTCAATGACAGTGGATATGCTTGAAAAATTAAGAGAAAAATTAAAATAATAAGGTGCCTCTGGCACCTTTTGCTATTTATTTTAACAAAATAATTCCGATATATTATTGAGAATATATTTCGGAGGCAGTAGTATGAAAAGACTTTTATTAATTTTACTAATTTTGAACATGTTAATATCGAGCAGCTGTAATACAATAAATAATGTTATAAATAAATTTAAGAAAAACACAACAAATACGAAGACAACGCAACAAACAACTACCCAAACTTCAAATCAAAATACAAATAAACAAACTCAAAACAATACGGTTGAGCAAACTCAGAAAATTGATATTGCAAATGAATACAGTATCTTAAGAAACGACATGGAATTGCAAAGGCTCAATTCTGTTAAAATGGAAAACGAAGCAAAGGAAAAAATAAGATTAAATTTTGTAAATTCAAAAAGACAGAACATAAATTCCTTAATACAATCTAAAAAGGATTATATAACAAAAATGTATAAGAATATGGAAGAAAATGCTAATGCAGAATATAAATATAAGATTGAAAAAATAAAAAGCGATGCTCAAAATCAGAAAGACAAATTAAACAAGTCTTCGCAATATTCCGATGACCAGAGTAAGTTAGAAGAGCAACTGAATAAAATAGAACAGGATAGAATCGATAAAGAAGCAAAGGCAAGAGAAGAGTTGAACAATAAATTATATAATATAAAGATTCAAAGGGATGCTGAACTTATGAACTTGAAAAACAAACAAGCCGAAATTGAAAAATTACTGAAGGATTATGAAAACAGCATTAAAAACGCAAAGGATTTAAGAGACAAGAATCAAACACAATATAAAACATCTATAAACGCAAAATATGATGTGCAGTTTAATGAGCTGAAGTCAAAGAAAGTAGAATCAGCGTTTAAGTGGAAGGATTTAATAAACAAGGAAAATCAGGAACTTGTTGAGATGTATTTAAAAGAGGACAAGGCCTACGACGAAACAGTTATGCAGCAGAATCAGTGGTTAGAAGACCAGATTTCAAAATATGTATCTTCGTTGCAATAACTAATATTTAAGCCAATAAAATTACAACACATTAAATATGAATTAGATTTTTTTAACATAATTTTAGCCCATGAATGATTATTAAAGAAACCTCTCATAAACCCTAGCAATTCAAGTATATTGGTGCAATAGACAAAACCACAAAAATCATTCATGGGACTAGACAGGATAATTTATTCTTTAATTTGTATTCTAATTTGTTCAATTCTCTTTTCATCGATTTTTTCAACCGTAAAGACTATATTTTCATATTGAACAATTTCGCCTTTTTCTGGTATATTTCCTATTAAATTAAGGACAAATCCCCCGATTGTGTCGTTATGCTCTGCAGGGAGCTTAAGGTTTAGCATTTCATTTACTTCATCTATGCTTACGAGTCCATCAATTATATATGTATTGTTATCAATTTTTTGAAAATCTTTTACATCCTCATCATATTCATCAGCTATATTTCCTACGATTTCCTCAATCAAATCTTCGATTGTTATTATTCCTGAAACTCCTCCATACTCGTCAATTAAAATAGCCATATGATTTTTACTTGCCTGCAATTCTCTGAACAGGGTGTCTATTTTTTTAGTTTCAGGAACAAAATAAGCAGGTCTCAACAAATTTCTTATAGAGATATCCTCGAGTTTCTTGCTTGCCATTTCGACAAACAAATCCTTCATATATAAAATACCTACGATATTATCTATCTCACCATCATACACCGGAATTCTTGAATATTGTTCTTCTATAATCTGATGAATAATATCTTCCAGCGGTGAGTTAACATCTATTGCAAAAACAGCTGTCCTTGGAGTCATAACTTCTTTAGCAAGAGTGTCATCGAACTCAAATATACCATCAATCATTTCCTTTTCCGTTTCGTTTAATACTCCATTTTCCTCACCAACGTCAATCATCATTCTTATCTCGTCTTCTGTAACCTTTTCTTCAACATATGCTGCTTCAACACCAAATAATTTCGCAAAAAAGTTTGTTGAAAGGGTTAATATTTTTACGAAAGGGGATGTAATCCTAGAAATAAATAATATTATTCCAACCACAGCATATGCTACCTTTTCAGGATTCTGAAGAGATAGCCTTTTGGGAAGCAGTTCTCCCAATACAAGCGTCATGTAGGATATAAATAGTGTAGTTAAAACAAGTGAAATTTGGTCAGCAAAAGGAAAATTAATACTTTTCAAAAAAGCCGCAAAATAGGTTGATATGCTGACAGCAGCTGATGCGCTGGCTAAAAATCCAGCAAGTGTTATACCAACCTGAATAGTGGCAAGGAATTTGCTCGGCTCTTTTAATAGCTTCTGTATTAAAAGAGCCCTGTTATCTCCCTCTTGAGCTGCCATAGTTATTCTATTTCTATTTATTGATATTATTGCAATTTCTGATGCAGCAAAAAAACCATTTATTATTACCAGCAAAAGTATAACCAAAAAATCAAAAATCAATTGATAACTCCGGGTCATATATTTGTCCCCCTTAAAATTGCAATATATATGTTATTATATGTTAATTTAATTTTTTTCAATAAACTTTTTTCTATATCCATAATCCTTTGAAATTGGTCTTCCTATACTGTTTATTTTTCCGGATATACATCCAAAACAATGTGCAGGTGTATCGTTTACGCATATTTTTCCTGGATAAAGTGCGTATAATTTTCTATATTCTCCTTCTGTGACATTTGGCATAACAACATTAGCTCCGCTTTGAAGAGCAATTAACCTTCCATTTCTATTTAATGTCTCCATAGCAGTTGTAGCAGGTATATTAACATCGGGTAAAAGCAGTCTTGTAAGTGCCATGACCTTTAAACTAAGCTCAAATGTTCCTCCATCTTCATCCTTTAAAGGAGTATCGGGATTTGGAATAAAGGGTCCAACACCAATCATATCGGCATCAAGGCTCTTAAAAAACAATATATCATCAGCAAGTGATTCAATTGTTTGGCCAGGAAGTCCTACAAGACATCCTGTTCCAACCTCAAATCCAAGCTCCTTTAAATCTATGAGACACCTAATTCTATTCTCATGGCTCATCTTTGGGTCAAGACTTTCGTATAAATTTTTATCCGTCGTTTCAATTCTCAAAAGATATCTATCTGCTCCGGCTTCCTTATATGCCTTATATTCATCATATGTCTTTTCACCTATGCTAAGCGTTATAGCAAGGTCCAATTCCTTAATTGATTTAATAATATATCTCATTCTTTCTACATTGAAGTAGTCATCCTCACCCGATTGCAATACAACAGTTCTATAACCTAAATTCCTTGCGTTTCTTGCAAAATTAATTATCTGTTCAGCATCGAGTCTGTATCTTTCAACGTTTGGATTATCCCTTCTCAAGCCACAATATAGACAATTTTGTTTGCATATATTAGAAAATTCAATAAGACCTCTTAAATGAACTTCTTCACCTACGTATTTGCTTCTAACTCTATTTGCCGCTTCAAATATTTCTTTATCAAACTCGTCTGTGCTAAGTAGTGCAACTAACTCGTCCTTCGTCAGCATATGCGTTTCTTCAGCCTTTTTAATCAAATCTAACAAAAATACCACCTCGAAAAATATTATTTTAACAACTTAATTATAATATATTGTGATAAAAAATAAAACAAGAAAACAATTATTTGTCGAAAATTATCAAATGTATAAAATTTAACAAAATTTATGGTATAATAATCTATATTGAACAAATTGAAGAAAAAATAAGTCAAAATAATAAAACGTTGGGGTGAGGATATGACAAAATTTAAAAAGGCATTAACACTAATTTTATCTTTAAGTATATTATCTACAAATATAGCATATTCAAAAATAAAAACAAATGAAAACGAAATAAAAAATATAGAGATTTCGAAGGGCATTAATTATATAAGAAAATATGTTGAATCCACTGACCGAAAAAATATGTATATATTAACTGCAGACTTAAGTAATAAAGGAGTTGGAATAATTTTTTCAAAGGCAAAGGACAGAGTAAAAAAATCCGAGACTCTAACGGGGCAAATTGAGAGGGAAATACTAAAGGGAAACGATGTTGTGGCAGGAATCAATGCTGATATGTTTGAAATGTCTACAGGATTCAGCACAGGACCGCAAATAACTAACGGGGAGGTTATGACCGGATTTTCATCAAGAAGCGAAGAAAATATTTACCCTGTGTTTGGAATAGATATTAACGGCAAACCATTTATAGATAAAATACATATGCAGGCAAATTTATCTGTTAATGATGAAAAAAATATTGCAATAGATAATTTAAATAGAGAAAAATTCAAAGAGTCTTTGATATTATTAAACTACATGATAAACGATGAAAGAAAAATAGATTATAAAGACTATTATCAAAATGGGGCATTAACTCTTGTAAAGGGAATAAATGAGCCAATTAAACTTGGAAAAGAATACGAAGGAACAGTAGTGGATTTAGGAATTGGGAAAAAAGAAATAATAATACCAAAGGATGCAGTAGTTATAGCAAGCCATGGTAAAAAGTTCAACTGGGTAAAGGACAACATAAAGGTCGGAGACAAGATAAAATTTAAAATTGATTTTGACAAACAAGGTATTGCAGATGTCATTGGAACCTATACTCAAATAGTAGACGACGGAAAGGCGCTAACCTCACAAGACATGATAAAAAATGGAGCAAATTCCAACCATGTGAGCTCAAAAAGAGCAAGAACAGCTATTGGAATAACTTCTGATAATAAAGTGGTTTCAGTTGTTATAGATGCAGGCGTAAATGAAGGATATTCAAGCGATGGAGCAACTTATGCAGAACTTGGAAATATATTAAAAAGTTTAGGTGCATATGATGCAGTTGTGCTTGACGGGGGAGGCTCTACCCAGATGAATGTTAAATTTCCTGGTGAGTCGACTTTAAAAATTGTAAATAAATTGTCCGATGGACGTGAAAGAGCTCTTACAAATGCAATATTGTTTGTTAATAAAACTCAACCTTCCAAGATACTTGAAAAAATAGTTTTTGAAAACAGTCAATTACTAGTATACAAAAATACTAAGACAGAATTAAAGATTAATGGATATGACACTAACTATCATAAAGTGGATTTAAGCAAAGCTATAATTAATTGGAAGGTCGAAGGCAATATAGGAAAAGTTCAGAATGGTGTCTTTATTGCATCAAATAAAGCGTCTAATGGAAAAATTACTGCTGAAATTTCGGGCAAGAAGTCAGTCGTGGATGTCACAGTTGTTGATAAAGTTTCAGAGATTAAAATAGCAGAAAATGGCCTATTACTAAAATCAGGAGATACAAAGCAATTTAGCATAGTAGCTAAATACAATGGTAAAACGCTGCAAATTCCTAACGAAAAAGTTTCATGGTCAGTTTTAGGTGGTATTGGAAGCATTAGTTCAAAAGGACTTTTTAAAGCAAATAAAAAGGGAACAGGGCAAATTATAGCAAAATTGGACGACAAAATGGATAAAGCAAGCGTTTATGTAGATTTAGATGAGCTGTTGATTGATGATTTTGAACATAACGATAACAGCAGATACTTAGCCGAAGGTTTATTAAACGCTGATGCTGTTATTACAAATGAAAAATCAAAACAGGGTAAATATTCATTAAAGACTGTATTTGATTTAAACGAATGGGATAGACTTGACAACTTAACTGTTAATACATGGCCGACGCTTGTTGATAAAAACGATAATAATATAAGTTCTCAATATATGTCCTATGTAAAACCACAAAAAATTTCTTTCTGGGCTTACGGTGAAGGAATAAACGGAAATGCTTATATAAACATATTAGATGGAAACGAAAATATACAGAAAATAAATTTAAATTCAAAGATAGAAAAGGGGAAATGGACATATATTACAGCGGATATACCGGATGTTACACTGCCTATTACCTTCTTGAATATCGCATTTACCGAGAGTGATAAAGCACTGACCGGAAGGGCTAATATTTATATAGACGATATAAAATTTATTTATAACGATATAAACGACCATAACCCACCACAGTTTACATCCTTTAAGCCAGGCAATATATATAGCAATAAAGGCAGAATTTCTGTAAAGGTTTTAGACGATAAATCAAAAATAGATGAAAAATCATTAAAGGTAAAAATTGATGGGAATATAGTTAAACCAATCTATGATGCTGAAAACAATATAATATATGTAGAAGCAAAGGACCTTGCGGCAGGAAGTCACACTTTTAGTGTAATTGCGGCTGATACAGCGGGAAATGTGTCAAAGGAGATGCAATACACATTTAATGTTATTTTAGAAGAAGACACTAAAGCTCCTGTTATTTTAAATGTTTATCCAGTTAAGGACGCAAAGGTGTTAACTAACTATCCTAAAATTTCATTTAAAATTGTCGATGATAAGTCGGGAATTAGTAAAAATGACATATTTGTTTTTCTAAATTCAAAGCAATTAAAGGTCTATTATGATGATGATTCAGGTTATGGTTATGCACTACCAGCTGCAGAGCTTTTAGAAGGGAATCAAACTCTTACAATATATGCAAAAGATAAAAAGGGCAATGTCTCAGATGTTTATGTTACTAATTTTGTAGTGAACAACTTGAGACAGCCAAAATCAAATGAGTTCACTATAGACGTATTTGCAGATACGCATACAAAATATTATTTGAATGAATTGTTAGACTCATCAAGCAAAGGAACGTCCGATTTGATTTTACATGTAGGCGACATAGTTGACAGCAACAATAAGGATGAATGGGATGGTGTAAAGGAGACTTTAAGCAGTTATAGTAAACAAATAATCGCTGCAGCAGGAAACCATGATGTGATAAACGGAAGTGATAACTTTAATTCATATTTTGGTGGTTTATCACAGGTATACAATTATGGGAATACGATTATTATTAAGTTGGATAGCTCTATAAATAATTCGATAAAAGATTCAGACCCTACGCAATATGAATTTTTGAAGGAAATATTAGCAAAGAATAAGAAGAAAAATATCATCATAATGACTCATATTCCAACAAGAGATTTCATAAATAAATCCTATTCATTAAAAGAAGAGGATAGAAAGCTACTTGAAAGCATATTAGTAAACTATAAATCAAAGAATAAGGATAAAAATATATTAGTGATTTCTGGACATCAGCATATATTTAAAACTTGGACTACAAATGGCATCAATTATCTGATTTCAGGAAATGGTTCAGGTAAAAAATATGCTAAGATGGAGGATGGAGGATATTTGAGCTATACAAGGCTATCAATAGGTAATTCAATTGTTATAAAGAATATACCAATTATCGAGAGAATTGGTATAATGAATAAATTTAATGAACCTTTGAATAAAATTTACTTATCAAGGGGGATGTCAAATGAAATTTTGGCTGCTGTTGATTTTGCCTATGGAAGTTATAACAACATAATGAATTCAGCCTATTTAAGAAATGTTGATGTTAAATGGGAATCTGAAGATTCAAATATAGTTGCTGTTTCAAATGGAATCTGTTATGCAAAAAATATTGGAAATACTTATATTAAGGTGACAATCGGGGATATAACAAGAAGAATTCCAGTTGAAGTAACTGAGCAGGTAAAGGAATTTACCAGCATTGGTTTCAAAGATAGCCTGTTAAAAGTTGAAAACAATAAAACCTACAATCTAAATTTATACGGTTTTGACTTATATGGAAATGCTCATTTGATTGATACTAGCAAAATAAAATACGAGATGAAGGGCAAAATTGGAACAATAAAACAAGGCAAAATTACTATTAAAGCAAAAAAAGGAGCTAAGTCAGTAGTTACGGCTACCTATGGTAAGTTAAAAGCTACAATTAATCTTGAAGTAAGATAAAGGCTGCATCTGTAGCCTTTATCTTTTGCTAGTTATTTCAAATAGAACCTGTGAAGTAGCTGAAATTTCTTCAACAGTTGCAAGTATTTCTTCAAGTGCAGAAGCTTGTCCTTCAAATATAGAGTTAGCAGCATTAACATTTTGGTATATTTCGTTAACAGATTTTTGTAATGATTTTAATATATCGTTTATTTTCTTGATGGATTCATTGCTCGAATTAGAAAGTTTTCTGATTTCCTGAGCAACAACGCTAAAACCTCTTCCAGTTTCCCCTGCTCTTGCAGCTTCAATTGCTGCATTTAATCCTAATAGATTTGTTTGGTCAGCTACGTTTCTTACAAATTTTAATATCTCATCTGTGCTTTTCACCTGCTCATTTGTAATATCAATTGTTTCTTGAATTTTTTTATTTGATTCCGAGACATTTTGAACACCAACTGAAATACTGCTTATTGCTTCGGTTATTTGAGTGAGGGCTTGATTTAAATTGTCAGATAGATTGTGTATTTCAGCATGTTTTTTAGTGCTTTTTATTATGGAAATAACTCCAATCACATTGTTGTTAGAATCTTTAATAGGATTGGATACACATCTAATGGGTTCACCAAATACTTCCTTTGGGATGTCTCGGGTAATAACTCTACCAGTTCTAATAGCTTCATAATCAGCTCCATCCCTTGATATAGGGTCTCCATTATTAACATGAATTCCAAGTTTATCAAGGTAATATACCCTTAAGTATCTCTCTTTATCAGAAATATTAAAGGCTACCCTATCTTCAAAAAAATTAACAAGATATGGAGCAACGAGTTCAAATGAATTCAACACTTCATGGATATCGTTCATCTTTTTTTACCCCCTTTTTAACTATTTTATCATATTTTTTGAAATGCAATAATATTTTTAATATTAAAATGTTATGTGGTGATTCTATGAGGTATAGAAAAAATTGTTTTATTTTTTTGTTCGCACTTATGCTATTATTTATCGTAATTGTTATTATAATCTTAATATCCAGGTTGCCCAAAACAGAAAAAATAGTGATAAAACCTATTAAACGTTCTGAGGCTTATAAGCGGGCAATGGAAATAATTGATTTTGTATGGGAGTATGAAGCTAAAGAACTTGACAGAAATGATATTAAACTGCCGAATTTTATAACAAATGATAAAAAAACATATGTAGGAATTCCTTATTGCTGGGGAGGATATATTTCAATCGATTTAAGCGACAGAAAAGAAGTAAAGAACTTTACAGATGCAATAAAAAAAGGATATTTTCCGGGAAATATTTTGACAGAAGGTGTCTATAAAGATAAAACTGCTGGGCTTGATTGCTCTGGATATATTGGAGCTGTGTTTAAACTTCGTGAAAAAGTGTCGACTGAAACATTAAAAAATTATTTTAGCTATATAAATTTAAGCGAAATAAAACCTATGGACATTTTTAATAGCGAAAATAATCACACTTTCATATATCTTAAGGAAAGCTATGATAAAAACGGTATAATTACATTAGAAGCAAGGCACAGCGATAGCATCAAAAGTAAAGATAAGACCGTTGTAAGCTATAGAACTTATGAAGAAATCAACAAGGGAATAAATGGGAAAAAATACAAAGTAATGCGATATAAAGGAATAATAGATGATGAAGTTAGTATTAGGATGGACCAATATGAATTTAATAATAATAAAAATATTGCATATCCTGCAAAAAAAGATTTTATTTACGCAGGTGGAATGGATTACATTGAGGATGTTGATTATTTTAAATTATTAGTTGATGAACATGATGAAGTTTTAATAAAAATATATCAGCTGCCAAAAGGAATTGAAGCACAATTAATAGATGATAAAGAAAATGTTTTGATGTATTTTGACAGTGATGTTTATAAAATAAAACTTAATAAAGGAATTTATTATTTGAAATTTAGCAATAAAGAAATATCACAAAAATATGATAAATATATTTTTGAGGTCAAATAAAAATCCCTTATGCACGTGCATAAGGGATTTTCTTATCTTTTTTCAAAGCTTCCGCAATCTGTGCTTTCCTTTGTTGTCGCAGGAGTTGAGTGATTAACAACTTGAATGCTATTTAGTGTGCAGTAGTTTTCATTTTGAGCATGGTATCTACAGTCCCTTACATTACAACCAATGCTTTTGTTTATCATAAAAACACCTCCAAGTAATTTTTATATTAATATTTTTTACAATTAAATTTATATTATTCAAAAAACCAAGAAATATGAAAATTTAAACCAAGAAATAGTCTAAAAATAAGAAATATAGTGAAGAATATAAAATAAGTTGTTTTATTGCAAATTATTATAATAATTTGCAATACGAATTCATAAAATTTATAGAAGGAGTTTTATAAAAGTAAAAGAATAATATAAATAGAAAAAAATTCCATGAGGTGTGGCGTATGAAAAAAATTTTAGAGGTTTTGATTATAATTCCAATATTGTTAAACATGTATTCCGCTAAGACAGAGCCTGCATTTAGTCATAATAAGCAGAATAATTTCATTTGGGCTTCATACTATCATGTTGACAGGCAAAATATTTATTTTATAGACACCAATGATTTTTGCATATATGTATCCGATTTGGATAAAGAAAATAAACTTAAGTTAATTGGAGATAAAGTAGATAATACAGGTTTTATATACAAAGATGGGAAAATTATTTATAAAAAAGATAATGGATATTTATATAGCTACGATATTTTGAATAAAGAGACTGATAAAATAAGCCAGTATAAATTAGTTAAAAAGTATGGCAGCTTTTTTGTTTTAAAGAATGATATTTTTTATTTTGACGAGTTAAATAATTTACATAAAGTCTCAAATGGTAGAGACTTAATTGTAATGCCTTCAGAAAAGTATGTTGCAAATAATATATATGAAAATCAAATTATTATAGGTGATTCACTGTTTACTTGGGGAGAGGAAGGAATAAATAAAATTGACATCAATAATTTTCAAGTAGAACAAATATATTTTAGTAGAGTTTATTTTTTGGCCACTTATAAAGACAAAATTTATTTTATTGATGAAGATAAAAGAGTGTGCAGCACTGATTTAAGAGGGGAAAACCTTGAGATTATTAGCGAAGATAGAGCACTTGATGATACAGGTGACTTTACAGCAGGCAAACTAATGATAGATGATAATAAACTTTATTACATATCATATAGAGATAATAAAAGCGATTTAGTCCGCATAGACCTAGCTGATGGACAAAAAAGTTTGGTTGCAAATAATGTTCAGGATTTTTACGTTAAAAATGACAGAGTAATATATTTTACTTCCTATGAAGATGGTGAAATTATCATGATAAACAATGATAAAGAAAAAAGATTTTATAATGAAGATTTAAAATATATTTTTATTTTAGATTATAAGGATGACCAACTAATTCTATTGGCAAAATCGCAAAACTTAGAAAATGTTTTTGGTGAAATTTTCTTCTTAACGATAGATTAAAAAAGTGGCAGATTTCTGCCACTTTTTTAATCAAACAAAAATACCCCCAATTTATTATAAAAACTAAATCCTACGTAGTTAGATATAGGAAGTCCATGTTTTTTCTGAAAGTTATGGATAGCATGTTTTGTAGATTCGTTATATATACCGTTTACATAGCCATGGTAGAAACCTAATGCTTTTAGTCTCTTTTGAATCTCATATACATCTGAACCTCTGTCTCCCGGCTCCAAAACCCTGAATCCACTTCCAAATGGTCCAAATGGTCCACCGTATATTCTAACTTTTGTCCCTATAGGTGTGATTTTATATAATTCAGCAACATCTTTATTAAACATTCTTATGCAGCCATGTGACTTTGCGTATCCTATAGACCAGGGTTCGTCAGTTCCATGAATACCATATTGTCCCCACGGGACATTAAACCCCATCCAGTATCCTCCAAAACCTTCTCCCCACCTTGCTTTGCCCGTTATAATCCAGTCGCCTATGGGGGAAGGAGTTGAATATTTCCCGGATGAGACTGGATAGGTTTTTACCACTTTTCCCTCGCTTATAACATACATTTTATTTTCAGTGATATCAACAAATATATATATGTTTTTATACTTAACGCTATTATTAACCTGCTTCAATACGCTGTCGCTTCTAATAAAAGTAATCTTCCCTAATAGAATAACAACAATCGAGATAATGAATATAAAGAAAATAAGTATGCCTTTTTTCACAACACCACTCCTCTAAATAAGTCCCATTAACATTTTATTATATTGTAGTTAGAAATATGATTTATTAGATTTCTCAAAAGTTGTATATCTATAGAAAAATTAATAGATGAAAGTAAGAATGAAATATTTAATAATGATTCAAACGAAAATATGCATATAAATAGATAGGAATTAAAAGTCCCATGAAATAATTTCATGGGACTTAGTAAAATTAGCGCTTAAACAAAATTTTATTTGCTCCAGCTATTATAAATTATCTGTTAGCTGAAATTTCAATCATGGCCTGATGTCTTGCATCTATCTGCCAATCCTTGTGTCTTAGTGAGTTTACAAAATGAATATCGAAGTGTCCATCCATATTGTTTCCTTTAATATAGTCATAATTTGGGCCATAACCATAGCCTCCAGAACGGTTATATACGTTCACTCCTCCAGCGTAAGCATCAAGTCCAGCGTGTGGCATTCCGGACATAGATGCTGCTAATTTTCTTCCGTTAACAATAACTAATATAGGCCTTACATCCCATGTCCAGCTTCCGCCGAATATTTCCTTCATTATTGCAGTATCCTGAGCTGTTAATGTTTCGACATCGGCATGTCCAGAACCTAAAGTTCTTTTAATCTTGAAGCTCTTTCCAGTAAAGTAGTCCACAACTGTTGCCTCAGAACCTATTGGGAAAACATATTGAGCTGCACTGAACCAGTCAAGATATTCACCATACTTGCCATATGAAGGCTTTACTGGAACAATTATTTTTGGAATTTTTATGGCTTGTCCAATATATAAAACTGTTGTAGAAGTAAAATTATTCGCACTCATAATATCTTGAGTCGTTACCCCTGTTTTTTGTGAAATGGACCATAGGGTATCCCCTGACTGAACATAATAAGTGTTGTAAACTTTATACGGAACATATTTGCTATCTACTACTTCGAATATTTTATTAAAGACAGTATTATCTGCTCTACCTGTTACTGTCATTCCGTTGTCTTTTTGAAATCTTGAAACTGCATCAAATGTTAAAGTTCCAAAATATCCTGTTGGCGAGACTGGCAAATAGCCTAATGCATAAAGATAAGTCTGCAATTCAGAAACTCTATCATGCCTCATACCTATGCTTAATATTTTTGGTTCCCCAGCTAATATCTTATTCAAAACGTTAAGAGTAGTTAAGTCTAAATTTCCAGTAGGTTCGAGGTTATTAGAGCTCTGGAATTTTTTTACTGCTGTATAAGTTCCATAGCCGAATATACCATCAATTGTTCCAGTGTAAAATCCAAGGGTTTTTAAGCTTGTTTGAAGCTCAGCCACCTGGAAATTCTTATTGCCATAAACTAAAGGCATCGTTATTGCTGCGCTGGCTATCGTTGCAAATGTTACGAAGAAGGCTACTAATAGTGCTGTGATTCTTTTAACCAACGTAATCACTCCTTATATTAAATTAAAATTTTTTATAATTATAACAAACATAAGTATAAAAATTAATGCAAAATATATGGTTTTACTGCTATATCATGGATTGATGGCATAAAAAAAGCAGCATAAGCTGCTTAAATATTATTAATATCTGAAAACTCATCTTTGAGATTATTATATTCATCAAGAAAACGCATCCAATCTTCAGTCAACAGATTATAGCTCTTTTCAAGTTCCTCAAATTTTTGACTTATCTGCAATAACTTCGCTTCATCAGAACCTGCATTGCTTAGCTCCAAAAGATTAGACTTAAAATCCTTACAGTATAATTCAAACCCTTCTAAAATAGCATCTAACTTTGAATGAGCATCGACTACTTTTTCTGGTGCTGCTACTTCTAAGTAAGTATTTTTAATATCCTCTAAAAAAATCAATCTTTTTTCTATTTCAGCATTTATATTTTCTATAGACATATGATTATTTTTCATTTTATCTAAATAGATTGACAAATTTACTTTTGTATTAATAAATTGACTAATAATTGCATCCGTCGACACAAAATAATCCTGATATTGTTCAAACAACCTGTTTTTTTTATCGTAGTTCTCAAAATATTTATATGCAAAAGTCTGAAGCGTATCTGGGAATTTAGAAAAATCATCTGGTAGAGATATTTTAGCAGTTTTTAAGTTGGAATATAAAATATTTGTATCATTTATATATTTATTGAAATCAGATATTGCATTAGGAATATTTTTTGACTTCAAGTTGCTCAAAATTAGTCTTGCTTGAGTTACTATTTTTTTATTGTTACGAATGGCCTCTAGAACAGTTTTGTGCTCACTTATGTATTTTTCTGGTGGTGAGATTTGCTCAACATTGTTTATTATTTCATTAAATGATTGTTCGCTTTTTTTGATATCATTAATAATGTTAGTTATATTTTCTTGTTCTTTAATTGATATGAAAGAAACTTTATTCAGTGAAGACGATACATTTTTGTTTTCATCATTTATTTGTGAGTAAATTTTTTTAATATTGCTAAGGTATGTAAAATTAATTCTGTTGGTGAAATAGTAATATGACAAAAACGAAACTATAATTACGATTATTACAGTAAAAAATGAAATAATAAATTTAGTTAAAGCTTTTTTAGGTGCTTTTGAAATTTCACTCATTTTAATTCCCCCTAAGGTTCAAATCAAGATAAAGACCCGAATATGTATGCTTAAACATTCGGGCCTTAATAATATATTATTCTATATATTATTATTGATTCCTTCTTATTTTTAAAAAGTTTTTTACATTTCTTACTCCTTCAATTCCTTCAGCAATTTCCTCAGCTAATTCCATATCCATTAAACTATTAACATATCCAGTTAATCTAACGCTGCCATTATCAACAAATACCCTTATATCATTTCGTTCTAATTTGTTATTTACAAGTTCGGTCTGAATCCTGTTATTTATTGAAGTATCATCGATTTTGTAAGCTGAATCAATTTCTATATGAGAAACAACTTCCTTAACCCCTAAAGCTTCTGATGCAAGTTTCATTGCTTGTTTTTTATCTCTTAATGTCTTGACTCTTCCTTCAAGAATAGCCGTTCCTCTTTGAACGTTTGCACCTACTGAAGAAAGTTCTGGATGACCCTTTAGCTTTGTTATAATATTTTCTTCGGTATCTTTATCTTCAATAGTTCCATCGGTAGAGATTGTGATAGAATTTTCAAGAGAATCTACTCCATCTACTCTTAAAGCCAACTCTTCAATTGCTAATTTTTCTGAAAGTGTATCAACAATGCCATATAGTGTAACATGACCGTTAACGCATTTTACATTTACATCGAGTGCAACTTCCTTTAACTCTTTCTCTAAAAGGTCTCTTATCTCATTTTCAATTTTTTCATTCTCCAGCATAGAATCAACCCCTTTGTAAATCTTTTATTTAAATAATTTTTCCATATTTTTTATTTTTAATTCATTTATAATATACTAATGATTATTTTTTTGATATATAATTATAGTTGAGATTACATGTGGGAGTGGAATTTATGAATGGCTTTTACGGACTTATTGATCTTATTAAAAATATTACATTAAGAAATGTTATTGACATTATAATTGTCGCCTATATTTTATATGAGTTTTATATTTTGATAAAGGAAACTCGTGCAGAACAATTATTAAAGGGACTCATATTTATTATTGCAGTTATGAAACTTAGCGATTGGCTGGGGCTTGTTACTTTATACTGGATAATCAAAAACACACTAACAGTAGGAGTTATAGCGCTTATAATTATATTCCAGCCAGAGTTAAGAAAGGCGCTTGAACATCTTGGAAGAAGCAGATTCTTAACTAAAAGATTTTTTGAAACAGATGAGGAAATTAAAAGGGTAGTAGATGAAATAACAATTGCAGTAAGCAATATGTCCCATTCAAAGACTGGGTCGTTAATAATTATAGAGCAGGAGACAGGACTAAATGATTTTGTTTCAAACGGAGTAAAAATTGATGGTATTGTTTCATCAGAATTGCTTGAAAATATATTTTTCGAAAACTCCCCTTGGCATGATGGAGCAGTTATTATTAGAAAGGATAGAATACTTGCTGCAGGTTGTGTATTGCCTCTAACGGAACAGGAGATTAATAAAGAATTAGGAACGAGGCACAGAGCAGCTATTGGAGTTACTGAATCTTCTGATGCTATTGCAATTGTTGTATCTGAAGAAACAGGAACTATATCGATATCAGTAAATGGAAGGTTGACAAGGGGTTACACAGTTGAAAGACTTAAAAACGTGTTAACAAAGATATTGGTTCACAATATGTTTTCTGATTCAACGATGATTAAGAAGGTGAAAACATGGTTAGGAAAAACAAACAAGAAATAATTTATATGATTTTAAGCGTATTTATCGCACTTATATTATGGGTATATGTTATGGGCGAGCAAAATCCAACTCAAGCAAGACTTATTGAAGGAATACCTGTATATTTTATAAATTTGGATGCATTAGAACAAAACAATCTTACAATATTACCAAATCAGAAGTTTACGGTTAATCTTCAAATTTCAGGAAGAGCAATGGATGTATATAAAGTTAAAGCGGAAGATTTTAGAGTTGAAGCAGATATGAGCGGATTCCTTAAAAAGGGCTACAATAATATTCCTGTTGAAGTAAAGACGGTTCCAAAGGGGGTAAAAGTGGTTTACGATAAGGGTAATCCTTACATTAGAGTTAAAGTTGATGGATTGATAGAAAAAACTGTTCCAGTAAATTCGATAATTGCGGGCAATCTAAAGGAAGGATATGCATATTCAATGCCTGTATTAAAGCCAAATGAAATTTTAATAAGAGGTCCTGAAACATATGTTTTTAAAGCTTCAAATGCTCTTGTTAATATAGATGTTACTAACAGGGATAATGATTTGTCAGCTTCTTTGCCAATTAAAATTGTGGATAGCTATGGGGATAATGTTCAATATATAAATTATGAGCCAAAGTATGTAGATGTTAGTCTACCTATAAAAAAATCCAAAGATGTTGATGTTATTATAAGGACAAAGGGTGAATTACCTGATAGTAAAATATTAAACTATATTAGTTCTAAAACTCCTAAAATTACAATTCTTGGTGATGAAAGTTTAATAGACAGAATTAATTCTATAGAAACAGAACCAATTGATTTGAGTAAGATTTACACTTCGATTTTTAAAGAAGTTCCATTAATAATTCCAGAAGGAATATATACAAAAGAAAACAAAAAAAGCATAACTGTTGATATATCTGTAGAAAATAAGATAGAAAAGAACTTGACAGTTGATTTAATATTAGAAAATGGAAAGGACGAATTTAATTATTCATTAAGCAAAAACAGTGTAATTTTAACAATTTATGGAGCTGAAAGCGTAGTAAATTCTATTAATTCAAATGACATTTCAGCTATTATAGATGTAGCAGAAAAGGAAGAGGGAGAAATTACACTGCCTATAAAAATAAATTTGCCAAGAGATATTAAATTGAAGAAAATTTCCCAAGAAACAGTATTAGTAAAGATAACAAAAAAATGATGGAGGATAAATATGCCAGTTAAAGTTAACAATATACGACTTTCTATTGACGAAAATATAGACATATTAAAAAACAAAGCAGCAAATATAGCTAAAATTAAAACAGGTGAAATAAAAAATTTCAAGATTATTAAGGAATCAGTAGACGCAAGAAGAAAAGGCAAAATTGACTTTGTCTATCAGGTGGAGTTTGAGACCGATAACGACTTGCAAGTAGTAATAAAGGCAAAAAACAAAGATGTTGTATTGGAAGATATACAGGAAAGTTTAACAATAGAGTATGGTAAAGAAAAACTAAACTATAGACCTGTTATTATTGGAACTGGTCCAGCAGGATTATTTGCTGGGCTTGTTCTTGCTAAGAATGGTTATAAACCAATAATATTTGAAAGAGGAGCAAAGGTTGAGGATAGGGATTTACATGTAAAAAAGTTCTGGGAAGAAAGAAATCTTAACACAGAGTCTAATATACAGTTCGGAGAAGGTGGAGCAGGGACATATTCTGATGGAAAGCTTACGACAAGAATAAAAGACAAAAGATGCGACTTTGTGTTAGATGAGTTTGTAAACTGTGGTGCACCGGAGGAAATAAAATTTGTTTCTAAACCTCATATAGGGACAGATATTTTGAAGATTGTAGTAAAAAATATAAGAAACAAGATTATTGAACTTGGAGGAGAAGTTCATTTCAATTCTAAACTTACTGATATAAATATAAAGGATGGAAAAATAAAGTCAATTGTCATAAATGATTCTACTGAAATACCAGTAGAGACTGTGGTTTTAGCAATTGGACATAGCGCAAGGGATACATATGAGATGATGTTTAACAAGGGGATTTTAATTTCCCAAAAACCATTTGCAATAGGAGTTAGAATTGAGCACCCACAATGGATGATAGATGTAAATCAATATGGAAAGTTTGCGGGGCATCCAAGGCTCAAGGCTGCAGATTATAGGCTCACATATACAACAAAAATGGGAAGACCTGTTTATTCCTTCTGCATGTGCCCGGGTGGAGTGGTTGTAGCAGCTGCATCTGAAGAAAATTCGGTTGTAACAAATGGCATGAGCGAGTTTGCAAGGGATAAAGAAAATGCTAACAGTGCGATAGTTGTTGGAATAAACACTTCAGATTTTGGTTCTGAACATCCTCTTGCTGGAGTAGAGTTTCAAAGAAAATATGAACAACTTGCATTTAAAGTTGCTGGTGGTAATTATAATGCTCCAATCCAGCTTGTTGGGGATTTGTTTAAGGATAAAAGGACAACAAAATTAGGCGAGGTAAATCCAAGTTATCCAATTGGATATGAGTTTGTAAATTTAAGGGAATGTCTTCCTTCATTTGTTGTAGATTCAATCAAGGAAGCATTATATGACTTTGATAAAAAGATAACTAACTTTGCAAGATTTGATGCAATTTTAACTGGAGTTGAAACAAGAACTTCATCTCCGATAAGAATTGAAAGAAATGAAGACCTTGAAAGTTCTAATGTTACTGGACTTTATCCTGCTGGAGAAGGTGCAGGGTATGCTGGTGGAATTATTTCAGCCGCTGTTGATGGAATTAAAGTTGCGGAAAAAATAATGCAAAAATACAAGCCCTATGAAAGATAAATTTTATTATTTTGCATAATTGATTAAATTTTTGTTGCAAAGATGGTGCATTATAAATTAAAATATAATTGGATGTATTTAAAAAGAGGTGGGGATATTTATGAGAGAATTAATTTTAGCCATCAATCCAGGTTCAACATCCACAAAGGTTGCAATTTTTAGGGGAAGCGATAATATTAGACAAAAAAACTTATCGCATTCGACAGAAGAGTTATCAAAATTTGAAAAGATTGCTGACCAATATGAATTCAGAAAAGAAACAATTTTAAATTGGATTAAAGAAGAAGGCTTTGAATTATCACAATTCATTGCAATCGTGGGACGTGGCGGTCTTTTAAGACCTATGCCAAGTGGAACATATCTTGTAACAGATAAAATGATTGATGATTTAAAAATTGGTTATCAGGGTGAACACGCATCAAATCTTGGGGGTATTATTGCCAAATCTATTGCTGATTCACAGGGTATAAGTGCATTCATAGTTGACCCTGTAGCAGTCGACGAATTTGAAGATATTGCAAGAATTTCAGGTCTTCCAGAGATTCCAAGAAGGTCTCTTGTCCATGCATTGAATATTAAAGCAGTTTCCAGAAGAATTGCCAAAAAAATAAATAAAAATTTAAACGAAGTGAATTTTATCGTAGCACATTTAGGTGGTGGAATTTCTGTAGCTCCACTTAAAAATGGAAAGATTATCGATGTAAATAATGCAAATGAAGGCGGACCATTTTCACCTGAACGTTGTGGAGGACTTCCTGTAGGTGACCTTGTAAAAATAGCTTTTTCAGGGAAATATACATACAAAGAATTGAAAAAGAAGATGGTTGGACAAGGAGGCATAGTTGGATATCTTGGAACAAATGATGCAAGAGAAGTAGTTAAGAGAATAGAACAGGGCGATGAATATGCTAAATTGATATTTGAAGCTATGGCATACCAAATTGCAAAGGAAATAGGAGCATGTGCTGCAGTTCTTTGTGGCAATGTGGATAGAATTATACTTACCGGTGGATTGGCATATTCAAATATGCTAAATGAAATGATAATTGATAGGGTTAAATTTATATCTGAAGTTGAAATAGTTGCTGGGGAAGATGAAATGCTTGCCCTTGCTGAAGGGGCCTTAAGGGTTGTAAACGGAGAAGAAAAGGCAAAGATTTATGAGGATGAGGTGAGAATATGATCAAGAATTTTGACGAAGTTTTAGAAAGGGTAAGAAGTTTTTCAACCAAAAAAATTGCAGTCGCTGTTGCTCAGGATGAACCAGTGTTGGAGGCTGTTTTCGAGGCTAAGAAGATGGGAATTGCTGACGCAGTTTTAATAGGTGATAGAGAAAAGATATTGGAATGTGAAAAAATACTAGATATTCCTGAGGATATGTTTGAAATAATAGATGAAAAGGATAATACAAAAGCTTCCATAAAAGCTGTTGAACTCGTTTCAAGTAAAAAAGCTCATATGCTCATGAAGGGGCTTGTAGATACTGCAACATTCCTAAGAGCAGTTCTTGATAAGGAGAAGGGATTAAGAACTGGCAAAGTATTATCTCATGTTGCTGTCTTTGAAATCCCTGCATTAAATAAAATGCTTTTAGTTACTGATGCAGCTATGAATATAGCTCCGGATTTGATGACAAAAAAACAAATACTTGAAAATGCAGTTAGCGTTGCAAAGGCTATAGGATTTGAAATGCCAAAGGTTGCAGTGGTTGCAGCTGTTGAAGTGGTTAATCCGGATATGCAGCCTACTATTGATGCGGCAGTTCTTTCAAAAATGAATGATAGAGGGCAAATAAAGGGTTGTATTGTTGATGGCCCGCTCGCTATTGATAATGCCCTATCAGAAGAGGCTGCAAAGCATAAGGGAATAAAGAGTCCAGTTGCTGGTCATGCAGATATAATTTTAGTTCCAAATATAGAAACAGGAAATGTTATGTATAAGACACTAACATATACTTCAAACGCTAAAAACGGGGGTATTCTATCAGGTGCTGCAGCTCCAGTAATTCTAACTTCAAGAGCTGATAGCAATGAAAGCAAATTATATTCCATTGCACTTGCAAGTTTAGTTGCTGAACAAACAAAATAAGGAGGCAAAATTATGTTTAGAATGCTGGTTATAAACCCTGGTTCAACTTCAACAAAGATAGCTGTTTTTGATGATTTAAATCCAGTTTTTGTTGATACATTAAGACATTCATCCGAGGAATTAGCACCTTATAAAACTATATTTGAACAATATGAATTCAGAAAGAGTGTTATATTAAATGCACTTAAGGAAAAGGATGTTCCTGTTGAATCTCTTAACGCAGTAGTTGGACGCGGAGGGTTATTGAAATCCATTGAAGGTGGAACATATGCAGTAAATGAAACGATGCTTGAAGACTTGAAGGTAGGAGTTCAAGGACAGCATGCTTCTAATTTAGGTGGAGTAATCGCATATGAAATTGCAAAATCGATAAATGCACCATCATTTATTGTAGACCCTGTGGTTGTAGATGAAATGGACGAAATAGCAAGATTTTCGGGAATGCCTGAAATAACAAGAAAAAGTATCTTCCATGCACTCAACCAAAAGGCTGTTGCAAAAAGATTTGCAAAAGAAAAGGGAGTCAAATACGAAGATATAAACTTAGTTGTTGCTCATTTAGGCGGTGGAATATCAGTTGGTGCGCATAGAAAGGGCAGAGTTGTTGACGTTAATAATGCGCTTGATGGAGAAGGTCCATTCTCACCTGAAAGAACAGGCAGCCTGCCAGTTGGAGATTTAGTAAAAATGTGCTATTCAGGCAAGTATACTCTAGAAGAAATCAAGAAAAAGATTACCGGCAAAGGTGGAGTGATGGCTTACTTTGGAACTAATGACGCAAGGGATTTGGACAGAATGATGAAGGAAGGCAACAAGGAGGCCGAGCTTGTATATAAAGCTATGGCTTATCAGGTTGCGAAGGAAATAGGTATGTGTGCAACTGTTCTTAAAGGTGAGGTGGATGCCATTATATTAACTGGAGGCCTTGCTTATGGTAAGGACTTTGTGGAGTGGATAAAGGAAAGAGTAAGTTTTATTTCAGAGGTTGTTGTTTATCCTGGAGAAGATGAAATGCTTGCTCTTGCAGAAGGTGCACTAAGGGTTTTAAATGGGGAAGAAGCTGCAAAAGAATATAAGTAGGTGATTTTATGTCTAGAATTAGGGTTTTTACCGGACATTTTGGAAGCGGTAAAACAGAAATAGCTTTAAATTATGCACTAAAGCTTAATGAAGAAGGGAAAAAGGTAGCAATTGCTGATTTGGATATAGTTAATCCATATTTCTGCTCAAGGGACCAGGAGAAATTTCTGGAAGAAAAGGGCATTAAACTAATTGCAACACCCAAGGAATTTTCGAATGCTGAATTAGGAACAGTTCCACTAAATACATTAGCAGTATTTAATGATAAGAGTTATGAAGTTGTTTTAGATGTCGGTGGAGATGACCAGGGAGCTGTTGCCTTAGGGCAATATAACAGATATTTTAGAGAAGAAGATTATGATATGTATTTTGTTATTAATACTACAAGACCTTTGACAAGCGATGTAGACAGCATAATTCAATACATTGATGAGATACAAAGAGCTTCAAGGTTAAAGGTAAAATATTTAATCAGCAATACCAATTTATCCTATGAAACTGATGTGGATATGATTGCCGAAGGATATAAAACAACAAAAGAGGTGTCAGAAAAGACAGGGATTCCGATAGCATTCGTATCTGTTAGGGAGGATTTAATTTCAAAACTTCCTAACGATATAGATGCTGAAGTCTTTCCGCTTAAAATTTTCATGCTGCCACCATGGAGAAGAGACTTAGAATAATTTTCATAAATAAATTATTTAAAGGAGGCCTATATATGGGTAAAGTTACATTCAGGGAAGATAGGTGCAAAGGATGTGGACTTTGCATTGAAGTTTGCCCGGTAAAAATTATTTCATTTGCTGAAAAATTAAATACTAAGGGATATCATCCAGCTACAGTAACAGAAGAAAAGATGGTTAAATGTATTGCTTGTGCTTCATGTGCAAGAATATGCCCTGATGTAGTAATTAAAGTTGAAAAATAACTTAAGGGAGGTAAACCAAATGGCTAATAAGGTATTAATGAAAGGTAACGAAGCCATAGGCGAAGCTGCTATTCATGCAGGATGTCAATGTTTCTTCGGATACCCAATAACTCCACAGACTGAAGTTGCGGCTTACATGGCAAGAAGAATGCCTAAAATAGGAAGAGTATTCCTTCAAGCTGAAAGCGAAGTTGCAGCAATAAATATGGTTTATGGTGCAGCAGGTGCAGGTGTTAGAGTAATGACATCCTCATCAAGCCCTGGAATAAGCTTAAAGGCTGAGGGTATATCATATATTGCTGGTGCTGAACTTCCATGTGTTATTATAAACATTGTTAGAGGAGGCCCTGGACTTGGTGGAATTCAACCAGCACAATCGGATTATTTCCAAGCGACAAAAGGTGGCGGACATGGAGACTACAGATTAGTTGTTTATGCCCCTGCCTCAATCCAAGAATTGGTAGACACGGTTCAAGAAGCATTTGATGTAGCAGACCAGTATAGAGTTCCTGTAATGGTTATGGGAGATGGAATGCTTGGACAGATGATGGAACCTGTTGAATTTAAAGATAGAAATACAACAAGAAATCTTCCAGAAAAGACTTGGGCTGCAAATGGATTAAGGGGAAGACAAAAACATAACGTAATAAATTCACTCTTCTTAAAGCCAGAGGAATTAGAACAACATAATAGAAGATTACAAGCAAAATATGCTGAAATCGAAAAGAATGAAGTAAAATATGAGGAATATAACCTTGACAAAGAAGTTGATTTAACAGTAGTCGCTTATGGGACAACTTCTAGAATTGTAAAAAATGCAATTAAAATGCTTGAAAAAGAAGGCATCAATATTGGTTTAATAAGACCTATAACTTTATGGCCATTCCCAAGCAAAGCTATTGAGGATGCTGCAGAAAAATCAAAATATGGCTTTATTTCAGTTGAAATGAGCGAAGGCCAGATGGTAGAAGACGTTAAACTTGCTGTAAATGGAAAGAAACCAGTTTACTTCTATGGAAGAAGTGGTGGAATGGTTCCAACTCCAGCTGAAGTTGCTAATAAGATTAGAGAAATAGTAGGAGGTGCAAAGTAATGGCTATCGTATTTGAAAGACCAAAGGCATTGTTAGATGTTCCAACCCATTACTGCCCTGGTTGTACACACGGCGTAATCCATAGGCTTGTTGCTGAAGTTATAGATGAACTAGGAATAATAGATAGAACAGCAGGTGTTGCACCAGTTGGATGTTCGGTTCTTGCTTATGATTATTTTGCATGTGATATGTATGAAGCTGCGCATGGAAGAGCGCCAGCAGTAGCAACAGGTATTAAAAGAGCAGTTCCAGACAGCATAGTATTTACTTACCAAGGAGACGGTGACCTTGCAGCAATTGGAACAGCGGAAATAGTTCATGCTGCTGCAAGAGGAGAAAAGATAACTACAATTTTCGTTAATAACGCAATTTATGGTATGACCGGTGGACAGATGGCACCTACTACTTTACCAGGACAAGTAACAGAAACTTCACCATATGGAAGGGATATAAATACACAAGGTCATCCAATAAGGGTTTCTGAAATGATTTCTACATTAGACGGAGCTGTATATGTAGAGAGAGTATCTGTTGACAGCGTTCCAAATATTATAAAGGCAAAGAAAGCTATAAAGAAGGCTTTTGAACTTCAAATGCAAGGTAAAGGATTTACAATGGTAGAAGTTCTTTCAATTTGTCCAACTAATTGGGGATTATCACCAAATGAATCGATAAAGTGGCTAAGAGACAACATGATGCCTTTCTATCCACTTGGAGTTAAGAAGGATATAACAGCTGGGGAGGTGAAATAATGGCGCATCAAGAAATAATTTTTGCAGGTTTTGGTGGTCAGGGTATTCTTTCAATGGGTAAGTTCCTTGCTTATGCTGGGCTAGAGGAAAATCTAAATGTTTCATGGTTACCAAGTTACGGACCAGAAATGCGTGGAGGAACTGCAAATTGTTCAGTAATTGTGAGTGATAGTCCTATTGGAGCTCCGATTGTTACAGATGCAACTACAGTTGTAGTCATGAACAGACCTTCCCTAGATAAATTTGAAAGTCATATAGTAAAGGGTGGATTATTGATAATTGACAGCGACCTTGTTAACAGAGAACCAGAAAGAGATGATATAGAAGTTATTAAAATTCCTGCTCAAAAGGTTGCGGAGGAAGTTGGATCAAAAAAGATAGCTAACATGGTTTTACTTGGTGCATTGGTTGAAAAGACAAAAATAGTTCCTATGGAAGCACTTTTAAAAGCTCTTAAGGAACATGGTAAGGAACAATTCTATGAATTAAATAAAAAGGCTCTTGAAAGAGGAGCAGAATTTGCAAAATAGAAGGAGAGGGAATACCTCTCCCTTTTAAGTTATTATAGTGGTCTTCCGTTTCCTTCGATATTTCCTATCTCCTGGTCTCCTGGGCCTTGTTCACTAGCCATTTTTACGCAGTTGTTACATCCGTTAATCCAAACATTCTTTTTAGCTTCCTCTTGTATTTTTAACCATTTAGCAAGATAAGCAACGATATCTTCAGTTCTTATATCTGGGAATCCCATATACTCACCTCCTTTTCTCCTATGTAAAGATTCTAAACTTCTGTTTTATTGTAATTTCCGTTAGTTAGGATGTTATAGATATTAACGATATAGATTGGTATAATTAATTTTTCACCATATCCAAGTCTTTCGTTAGAGAAATCTGTGATTAATTGAACTATCTTTGCAATTTTCTCATCAGGAATGTTTTCTTGAGAAATTTCCTTCATTTCAACATCAAATTTACAATTTTCAATATCAATGTTATTGCAGTTTCCATTAATATCATAGAAATAAAAATTTAAAGGAGATGTTTGATTAGAATAAATCATACTTTTTTCAAAATCATTCTGGAGGTCTCTTTTATCTGGGGACATAACTTTCACCACCTTTTTATCTCTAATAATTATTTATGCATAAAAACGACAAAAGGTTACAAATTCTTTCAGAATTCTTTTTAATAAACTAAAGCTTAACACTTCAGATTCTATGGACTTGCAAAACAATAGGTTGTTTCACATCTTTAATTTTATGATAAAATAAATAGTAAAGGCTCTTAAAATAATATTAAATATTGAAAACTGGAGGAAGAATTATGGCAAGACCTAAGAAACATAGAAAAATATATTATGTTCCAAATATAAAAATATACGGACCATTAGATGGTTCAGGGTGTGAAGAAGTTATAGTAATGACCTATGAAGAATTAGAAAGCTTAAGACTTATGGACCTAGAAGGCTTAGACCAAAATGAATGTGCAGATAAAATGTTGGTAGCCCGCTCAACTTTTCAAAGAATTTATACAGAAGCAAAAAGAAAAATAGCTGATAGCATCGTTAATGCAAAAGTTTTGAAAATTGAAGGTGGTAATTTTATAATAAATAAATGCACAGCTAAATGCTTAAAGTGTGGAGAAGTTTGGGAGGCTGCTACTGGAAATTTAGTTTCTAATGAAAAATGCCCAAAATGCGGTTCGCATGAGTTTTCGTGTATTCACAAAAGTGAGAATGGGATTTGTAAAGGTTGTGGAAGAGGAAGATGTTAAAATATGCCAATATTAACTACTTGAGTTAGATTATCTAATGTGTTAATATTACAGTGAAAAACTTTTGAATTCGAAATGTTTAGAAGGAGAGCTAAAATATGGGGAGAATGTTTGGAACTGATGGAGTAAGAGGAATTGCTAATACTGAACTTACTGCAGAACTTGCTTATAAACTTGGACGAGCAGGTGCATTTGTATTAACTGAAGGCGCACATAAACCAACTATAGTAGTAGGAAGAGATACAAGAATATCAGGTGATATGCTTGAATCAGCTCTTGTAGCTGGAATAATGTCTGTCGGTGCACATGCAATTTGCGTTGGAGTAGTGCCAACCCCTGCAGTTGCGTATCTTACAAGATTATATAATGCGGATGCCGGAGTTGTAATATCAGCATCTCATAATCCTGTTGAATATAATGGAATTAAATTCTTCAATAAGGACGGATATAAATTGCCAGATGAAATTGAAGATAAGATAGAAGAGTATATAAATAATAATCTTGAAGGTATCCCAGCACCTATAGGGGAAGATTTGGGTATTAGAGAATTTAAAAATGAAGCTATTGAAGATTATATAAAGTTCTTAAAAACAACTATTGATGTTGATTTTAAAGGATTAAAGGTCGCACTTGACTGTGCTGAAGGAGCATCATACTTTGCTGCACCTAAAATATTTGAAGAACTTGGGGCAGAGGTGTATGTAATTCATAACAACCCTAACGGGAAAAATATAAACAAAAAATGCGGTTCCACACATATGGAAGAGCTTAGGGAGTTTACAGTTAAAAACAAATGCGATTTAGGATTAGCATTTGATGGGGATGCTGACAGGTGTCTTGCTGTAGATGAAAAGGGAAATATAGTCAATGGCGATTTTATAATGACTATTTGTGCTAAGGATATGAAGGAAAGAGGGAAACTTGATTTTAATACCCTTGTAGTAACAGTAATGAGCAATTTAGGACTCGATATTGCATGCCAAAAGGAAGAAATAAATACAGTTAAAACAAAAGTTGGCGACAGATATGTTCTCGAGGAGATGATTAAAAACGGCTATAAAATAGGCGGAGAACAATCTGGTCATATTATTTTTCTTGATTACAATACTACTGGAGATGGAATACTTACTGCACTACAGCTTACTGCAATACTCAAAAAGAGTAAAAAGAAGATGTCGGAGTTAGCATCAATCATGAAGGAACTACCACAAGTTCTAATTAATGCAAAAGTTTCTAATGATAAGAAGGATGCATATTTAAAGGATGAAGTAATAATTTCTGAAATAAATAAAGCGGAAGAAAAGCTTTCAGGCAGAGGTAGGGTGCTGATAAGACCATCAGGAACAGAGCCACTAGTAAGAGTCATGATTGAGGGAGAAAATATAAATATTATTGAAAAAATGGCCAAAGATTTGGCAACACTAATAGAAGAAAGAAGCAGATAATTTTAATATTTTATTAATTTTTTAACAGGTATATTTTATACTGCATATAATTATTATATAATTAACTCATAATGGCATTAAAGTTAGTAACTTGCTCCTTTTCTTCTGGCAAATTTTCATAAAACACCCCAAAATAGGAGCAAGTTCTTATATTATCTTATATGGGAGGAGGCGATAACAGTTTACTGCTACTAGTAAAAGCGCCGGGGCTTATAGGTGACATTCACTTGATTTCTTGACTTCTTGAGTTGTTTGTCAATTATAAGCTGACGAGGACAGGGTTGATCGAATTTTCGGCGGATGCCCTGCGGCTGACCACCGTTAGCTAACCCACAAAACCATGGAGCAATCCTTGGGACAAAAGGGAAGCAGGTTGAAAAGTTTATTTATGAATAGTTGCTTTAAAAATCAGATGATAACTTGTGAAAATTTTAAATCGAGTTCAGTAGAATTTTATTAATTTGTAATTTCGAAAGGAGACCTATTATGTGCGGAATAGTTGGATATATAGGACCAAAAAAAGCGGTTCCAATTCTTATAGAAGGTTTATCAAAGCTTGAATATAGAGGATACGATTCAGCCGGTGTTGCTATACTTAACGAAGGAAAAATAAGCGTAGAAAAGTGCAAAGGAAGACTTGCCTTCCTTGAAGAAAGATTAAAGAGCAATCCATTAGAAGGTTCAATTGGAATTGGCCATACAAGATGGGCAACCCACGGAGAGCCATCGGATGTCAACTCACATCCCCATTCAAACAAAGACTTTACAATAAGCGTTGTTCATAACGGTATAATTGAAAACTACATTAAGTTGAAAGAATGGTTGACATCGATAGGATATGAATTTAAGACTGAAACTGATACAGAAGTTTTACCTCATCTTTTGGACTACTACTATGATGGAGACCTTTTAAAGGCAGTTATGCAGGCTGTGTCAAAGCTTGATGGTTCATATGCCCTTGGTATAGTTTGCAGCAATGAACCTGGCAAGATAATTGCTGTTAGAAAGGACAGCCCACTTATAGTTGGTAAGGGTAATGGAGAAAACTTCATAGCATCAGATATTCCTGCAGTATTGCCATATACAAGGGATGTTTATCTGCTTGATAACAAGGAAATAGCTGTTTTAACAAAGGACAATGTTGAAATATATACTACTGAAGGTATGAAGGTAAACAAAGAAGTTTTCCACGTAACTTGGGATGCTCAATCTGCTGAAAAGGGTGGATATGAACACTTCATGATAAAAGAGATTTATGAACAGCCAAAGGCTCTCAAGGATACAATGACTTCAAGAATTATGGCTGACAACGATGATATAATTCTTGATAAAATCAAGATAACTAAGGAAGATTTAGAAAAAATAAATAGAATTTACGTTATAGCATGCGGAACAGCTTACCATGCTGGAGTTGTTGGAAAGTATGTAATTGAGAAGTTAGCAAGAATCCCAGTTGAAGTTGATTTTGCATCAGAGTTCAGATACAGAAATCCAATTATAGATAGCAACACATTGATGATTGTTTTAAGCCAATCAGGTGAAACTGCAGACACTCTTGCTGCTCTAAGACTTGGAAAAGAAAATGGAGCAAGAGTTATTGCTATAACAAATGTTGTTGGAAGCTCAGTTGCAAGAGAAGCATCTGATGTATTATACACATGGGCTGGCCCAGAAATTGCAGTTGCTTCAACAAAAGCATATACAACTCAATTAGTTGCAATGTATATGATAGCACTTCATTTTGGTAGATTGAATGGAAATGTAACATTAGAACAATACAGAGAAATTAGAGATGAAATGCTTAAGCTTCCAGAAAAGGCACAGGCAATTCTTGAACAAAAGGAAACAATCCAAAAGTTTGCCTATGCACACCATACAAACAAAGATATGTTCTATCTTGGAAGAGGTCTTGACTTTGCTGTTGCTCTTGAAGGAGCGCTAAAGATAAAGGAAATTTCTTATGTTCATGCTGAAGCATATGCAGCAGGAGAATTAAAACACGGAACAATAGCTTTAATTGAAAAGGGAATTCCAGTTATAGCACTTGCAACTCAGGATGAACTGTTTGAAAAGACAATAAGCAATATTAAGGAAGTTGTTTCAAGAGGTGCACATGTTATCGCATTTGCATTTGAAGGAAACGACGATATTGCAAAGGTTTCAGATGTTGCTGTATATCTTCCAAAAACACTGCCAATTTTAGCACCAGTGTTAAGCGTAATTCCACTTCAACTTCTTGCATACTATACAGCAGTTGAGAGAGGCTGCGATGTAGATAAGCCAAGAAACCTTGCAAAGTCAGTAACAGTTGAGTAATTTATTAGTAATTTTGTTGTAGAATATAATTGAATTAAGTCTAATCCATGATAATAAACTTCACTTTATAAGACAAACTTTGAACCAAAATCCCGTAGCAAATGAAAGAGAAATCTATATTTGCTGCGGGATTTTTTTTTATTTGATTTCAAAAACATTAAAAAGAATGATATATCTGGAATTAGACATATATACAGAAGTTTTATTATGCTATAATATTAATATAAAAACTGGACTAGAATGACAGATATTTTTGAATTCAGGGCTAATTATTAGCAAAATAAAGAAAAGGAAATTATAATACTATTGTTGAAGAAATTTTACTGATCATATGAAAAATTAATTGTGAAAAGCATCTTAATGCAATATTGTTAATGGGAGGGTTGATATGACAACAGACGAAATAAAGGAGATAATACAAAATGGAGAGAATTCATATATTGAATTCAAAGAAGAAGAAATAAAAGCAAAAGGACTTAATAAGCCATACTATACTTCTGATCATAAATATTACATTCGGGTAGGAAGCACAAAGAGGATTGCAACAAAAGAGGAATTGTTGAGGTTATTTGAAGCAAGCGGAAGTTTTCATTTTGATATTTCTCCTGTTGAAGGAACTTCCATAAAAGATTTAAACATTGATATTATTAGGGATTATTTTATGAAGTATAATACATTTGATTTGTTTGATGAGCCTTCAGAATCTGTGGAGAGAATACTTATTAATGCTGACATACTTAAGGATGTTGATGGGAGAAAACTTTGCACTGTTGGTGGACTACTTATATTTGGAAAAAATCCTGAAAAACATCTTCCGCAGAATGGAGTAAGTTTTGCTCATTTTAAAGGCAATGAAATTACTGATGAACTAATTGATAAAAAGATAATAACTGGAAGAATTCAAGATATTGCTGAACAATTGATGATTGTTATAAAAAACAATATGCTTGTTCCATCTGTAATAAATGGCTTGAAAAGAGAGGATAAAGAAGAATACCCTATGATTGTTATGAGGGAAGCCATTGTAAACTCTCTTGTGCACAGAAATTACAGTATCAGCGGTTCAAAAATAAGGGTATTTATGTTTGACGACCGTATTGAGTTTAGAAGTCCTGGAAGACTTCCAAATACTGTAACAATAGATAAGATGAAAATTGGAGTTTCCTATTCACGAAATCCTTTCCTTGTTAAGTATATGGAAAACATGAGATATATAGACCAATTAGGGAGAGGAATACCAATGATACTTAAGAAAATGAAGGAGGCAGGAGCAAAAGAACCGCTACTCGAAGAGTATGGGGAAGAATTTATTTTAACAATATATAAAGCATGAATGAGTATTTATTTTAGACAGGAGGATAAAAAATGACTTTAGAACAAAAGTTTGAGAAATTAAAAAACATATTAAGTGAATTAGGCAGCGTTGCAGTTGCCTATTCCGGAGGGGTTGACAGCACATTTTTGCTGAAGGTTGCACATGATGTTCTTGGAGAAAATGTAATTGCAGTAACAGCAACTTCATCGACATATCCTGAAAGGGAATTCAATGAGGCAAAAAAGTATGCAGAGCAATTTGGTGTTAAACATATAGTTATTGTATCTGAGGAGTTAGAAATTGAAGGATTTTCAAAGAACCCTATTGATAGATGTTATTATTGCAAAAGGGAACTATTCTCAAAGATATATGATGTTGCTAAAGAGTATGGCATTAAATATGTTGCCGATGGGTCAAACTTTGATGATTTAAATGATTATAGACCAGGTATGAAGGCTGCAAAAGAATTAAATGTAGTAAGTCCAATTAAAGAGGCACAACTAACTAAAGAAGATATTAGGGAATTATCCAGAAGAATGAATTTGCCGACATGGAATAAGCCATCCTTTGCATGCTTATCTTCAAGATTTCCTTATGGGCATGAAATTACAGAAGAAAAACTTAAAATGGTTGAAAAGGCGGAGCAAATACTTTTGGATTTAGGCTTTAAACAGGTAAGGGTCAGACATCATGGTGAAATTGCAAGGATAGAAGTAGCAGCACAGGAAAGGGAAAGATTCTTTAATGTTGAGATTTTAGATTTTGTTGGAGACAAATTTAAAGAAATTGGATTTACCTATGTAACTTTGGATGTGCATGGATACAGAACAGGCAGCATGAATGAAAAAATAATAAATTAATAAATAAAAAACCAGGAGAAAATTTGATAGCCATAATTTTCTCCTGGTTTTTTTGTTTAAACAACTGATAATGACATGCCAATTAACTTCAATAAATTTAAAAAGAGTTAATTATTAAACAATGGTTTTAAGTAAACTTAATAAAAATTTAATTTTTTTGCAGAAGGAAATAAATAGAATATATAGAAATTATTATTAATATTAATACTAATGAGAGGTCATTGTTATGGAGATACAAAATTATCTTTCTAACATTGAAAAAATTCTTGAAAAGCATTTTGATATAGAAAAAAATGTGGAACTATCAGGGTTTAATTGTGATTTGTTTGCAAAATATAGAGTAATAAATCAAAGAACCTTTTTAACTAAAAAAGATGTTATCGATAGATATGAGAATAATGAATTTATATTTATAAAACAAGCAAATAATTGGGATTTAGTTGAAGTTGAGCATTTTACAAAAGAACTGATACGAATTTCCAATCTTCTGATAAAGCCGAATCGTTATCATATGTCTACTGCGATTACAGGAGTAATATTGACCGAAAAATCTAATCAAGCAATCCAGCAATTTGTTGAAAAATTTAAGTATAATAAGAGCTATATGTTTTATTTACATGGTTGGAGTGAAATTAGATTATTGCTCGTTGACCTAGTTAATATGAGAGTTTACACAAACAAAGCGGGTAAAGGGGTTAAAAAGGTGTTTGAAACACCAAATAAATAAAAGGGGGATTTTTTATGAATTCACTCTGGCTTGTTATTATTGGCGCAATCCTATTTTTTGCCGCTTATACTCTATACGGAGGATACCTGGCAAAGCAGTGGGGTATTGACCCTAAAAGACAAACTCCATCCCACACAAAATACGACGGAATTGACTATGTTCCAGCCAACTCAAAGGTTTTATTAGGGCACCATTTTGCATCAATTGCAGGGGCAGGACCTATAGCAGGACCTATTCAAGCTGCTATATTTGGTTGGCTACCAGTTTATCTTTGGATTATTATAGGTGGAATTTTTGTAGGGGGTGTCCATGACTTTGGTTCACTTTTGGCATCGATTCGACACGAAGGTAAATCAATTGGAGAAATAATTGAAGCTAACGTAGGACGCAAAGGAAAACTGCTCTTCAACATTTTTGCATGGTTGACTCTTGTGCTTATAGTTGCTGCATTTACAGATATTGTTGCTTCTGCATTCGCATATAACCCTCAGGTTCAAGGGTATCAATCTGGACCTGCTGCAGCAACTTCATCAATGTTATTTATGATACTTGCTGTTACATTTGGATTTATGGTTTATAGAAAGAATTATGGCTTGGCTGTGTCAACAGTTGTAGGAGTAACTTTACTATTCCTTGCAGTATGGATAGGATATAAATTCCCATTTGTTGCACTTTCTAAAAATGCGTGGTATGCAATCTTATTAATCTACATCTTCCTTGCATCAACACTACCAGTTTGGCTACTACTTCAACCGAGAGATTATTTAAATTCATTCATGTTATATGCAATGCTTCTTGGAGGTCTATTAGGTATATTTGTAATGCATCCAACATTACAACTTTCGGCGTTTAAGGGATTTACAGTCACGACAAAGGCTGGGGCTCAATATTTGTTCCCAATTTTATTTGTAACAGTAGCATGTGGTGCTATTTCAGGTTTCCATTCACTTGTGAGTTCAGGAACTTCAGCTAAACAAATAGATAAAGAAGAAGATGCAAAGTTAGTAGGATATGGTGCTATGCTAATTGAAAGTATGGTAGCAATAGTGGCTCTAATATCAATAGCTTATGTATCTAAGGCAGAAGGGACGCCTGCAGTTATATTTGCTAGCGGTGTAGCAACTTTTATGAGTAGTTTTGGTATCCCACTTGAATTTGGAAAGGTATTCATAATTTTGGCGTTTACAGCTTTTGCACTAACAAGTCTTGACACAGCTACAAGACTTGGAAGGTATATATTCCAGGAATTATTTGAATCAGTAGCTGGAAAGGGTTCAGTCTGGACGAATATGTATACTGCAACAATCGCGACAATTGTAGCTTCGGGGCTATTGCTTCTCTATGGTTATCAAAAGATATGGCCAATATTTGGTTCAGCTAATCAAATGCTTGCGGCTTTGGCATTGCTTGCACTAACAGCATGGTTATTAAGACTTGGTAAGAATATTTTAGTAACACTGCTTCCAATGATATTTATGTTTGCAGTCACACTAACTGCATTGGTTGTATTAATGAAGAACTATTTTATAGCAAAGAATTTTGTGCTTGTAGTTGTAGCAGCAATTCTATTCATTTTAGCAGTAGTATTGATTTTTGAAACATACAATGTCCTGAAAACTAAGAAGTCATCTAAAGATATAAAGGCTTAAGTAAATTGGAGCTAGCATTAATTGCTAGCCCTTTTTTATTTTATTATGTATGTTATAATAAACTTAGATTTTTAAGTTTGGAGGTATAGCTGTGCTATTCTTAACGCTGTTTGAAAGAATGTCTATAGTTGCTTTAGTTGCATATATGTTCACCCATACGCCATTATTTAAAAAGATATATAAAAGGCGGTTTGATGTTAGCGATAAGTTAATACTTATAATATTTTTTAGTGCCTTTTCTATATTAGGAACTTATCTTGGAATAAGGATGGAGGGTGGAGCAATAGCTAATATAAGACCAATAGGTGCAATCGTTGCAGGTTATATTGGAGGTCCTTTAGTTGGAAGTGCAGTAGGTTTAATAGCTGGTGGACATAGATATTTGTTAGGCGGATATACTGCGTTAGCATGTGGGATATCGACAATTATGGAAGGCTTGACTGGAGCATTTTTTAGAAGTAAAAAAGGTGATTTGTCTCCCTTTGTTGGATTTATATCAGGGGTAATTGCCGAATTTATTCAAATGGGAATTATTCTGCTTGTATCAAAGCCGTATAGTCAGGCATTAGAACTTGAAAGGGAAATAGCATTTCCAATGATAATAATCAACTCATTTGGTGTTGCAATTTTTATCGATATTATAAAAAATGTAATAAAACAGTATAACGAAATTGGAGCGTCCTATGCTCTAAAATCATTAAATATAGCAAAACAAACATCGGTTTATTTGAGAAAAGGGCTAGATGAAAACACAGCACAAAATGTGGCTGAGATAATTCAAAAAACAGGAGAATTCAAGGGAGTAATTATTGGAAATAGAAAAAAGGTTCTTAAATATTTAGGAGAAAAAATTGACGAACAAATTCTTTATGAAGATTTTATTGAATACTTGCAAAATCCAGCAGAGAAAATAATTTCAGCAAAGAAAACAAAAAAGGAACAATATTTTTACACTATACCGCTTTACACAAACAGTGAATTAGAAGGATTTTTAGGAATAGAAGTTGATACACTAGATGAAATTGATAGACATTTTATGGATTTTATTAGGGAGCTTGCTGAACTATTATCTGTTCAACTTGAGATTCACAAATTAAATAAAAAAGCGGAGATGGCAGTTGTATCAGAGCTTAAAGCTCTAAGGGCGCAGATTCACCCTCATTTCTTATTCAATGCTTTAAATACAATTGCTTCATTCTGTAGAATTAATCCTATGAAGGCAAAGGACTTAATATTAGATTTGTCAAATTATTTTAGAGGAACATTAAAAACTGAAGAATTCGTGCCTCTCTCTAAAGAAATAGAACTCATCGAAGCATACCTAAACATAGAGAAAGCAAGATTCGGTGATAGAATTAATATTGAATATAGAATAGACGATAGCATACTTGATTATTATATCCCACATTTTATTCTACAACCTATAGTTGAAAATGCTATTAAACATGGATTAACAACTAAATCGGATGGTGGAGAAATAATTATTAAGGTTTGTGAAATTGGAGATAGGTTAAATTTTGAAGTTTCAGACTCAGGCGTTGGTATAGATGAGATAAAGTTAAAAAGATTAATGAAGGAAAATAAGGGGATAGGTTTATCTAACGTCAGAGAAAGAATTAAATTAATCTATGGAAATTCATCAAAATTTGAAATAATCTCAGAATATGGAAAAGGAACCATAGTAAGCTTTACTATACCTAAGGAGGTTCAGCATGAGCAATATACGATGCATAATAGTTGAAGATGAGATTCCAGCAATTTTGGAATTGAAGTATATACTGCAAGAATATGAATGCATGGATATAATAAAAGAATTTTATGATGGAAAATCTGCACTTGATTGGATGATTAAGAATGATATCGATGTCATTTTCTTAGATATCAACATGCCTAACATGGGTGGGTTAGATTTAGCTAAGGAGATATTAAAACTTGAAAAAGATATTCATCTTGTTTTTATTACAGCTCATGAGGATTTTGCTTTAAATGCATTTGAACTAGGAGCTATCGATTATATATTAAAGCCCTATAATGAAAAGAGAATAGAAAAGACTATATTACGCATAAAAGAGCATGTTTTTGATAGAAAAAAGAGCGAATCAGATGTAGCTAGAAAAATTGAAAAAATCATTAGTAAGATTAATATGCCTGCTAAAGTAAAGAAAATCGCATGTGAGTATAAAGGGAAAACTTTGTTAGTAGATTTAGAAGATATATATTATTGCTTTATAGAAGATGAGGAGACCTACGTTAAAACTAAAGACATTAGCTATTTGACTAATTATAATCTGAATGAATTGGAAGAAAAGACGGGATTTTTTAGAATACACAGAAGTTTCATCGTCAATTTGAATAAAATAAAGGAGATCTATCCATGGTTTAATGGAACATATAAAATCACAATGGATGATATTCAAAAATCAGAGCTTCAGGTAAGCAGATCAAGGGTAAAAGAATTAAAAGAGGCACTAAACATTTAATGCTTTTTAGGCACAAAATTTAGCATGTTAAGTTCATTTTTTGACATATTACCCCTCGAAAATAGTCAGAATATTTTATGAGTGCTATCATTAATTTATGATTAAAAAATAGGAGGGGTTCTATGTTATCATTTTTAGGCGGAATCGCTGTTCTTATTTTAGGTTATTTTATCTATGGAAATTACATTGAAAAACTTTTTGGTATTGATGAAAACAGAAAAACACCAGCTTTTACAATGCAGGACGGTGTTGACTATGTTCCAATGCCTACATGGAAGGTTTTCTTAATTCAGCTACTTAACATTGCAGGTTTGGGACCAATATTTGGTGCCATTCAGGGTGCTCTATTTGGACCTGCAGCATTTTTATGGATTGCTTTAGGAAGCATATTTGCTGGAGCAGTCCATGACTACTTATCAGGAATGATTTCAATCAGACACAAGGGTGCAAGCTTATCTGAAATCCAAGGTGTATATCTTGGAAAGAAAATTCAAAACGTAATGAGAATATTTACAGTCGTTCTTTTAGTTCTTGTAGGTGTTGTATTCGTTACAGGCCCTGCAAAACTACTTGCAGCAATAACTCCTGATTATATGACATTAACCTTCTGGGTTGTTACAGTATTCGTTTATTATTTCCTTGCAACCATCTTGCCAATAGATGTAATAATTGGAAGATTATACCCTATTTTTGGTATTGCGCTTGTAGTAATGGCAATTGGAGTGGGTGGAGGACTTGTATTAAATGGATACCATATTCCAGAAATTCAACTAGTTAATATGCATCCTAAAAACTTACCTCTTTTCCCAATGATGTTTATAACAATAGCTTGTGGTGCAATTTCAGGTTTCCATGCTACTCAATCACCACTTATGGCAAGATGTATGGTTAATGAAAAAGAAGGAAGAAAAGTATTCTACGGTTCAATGATAGCAGAAGGTATAATAGCTATGGTTTGGGCTGCAGCAGGTATGGCATTCTATGGTGACGTTCAAGGGCTTGCAGCAACATTAGGAAAAGTTGGTCCAAGCGGTGCTGTTCTTGAAATAACAAAGACATTGTTAGGACCAATAGGTGGAGTTCTTGCTATGCTTGGTGTTATCGCATGTCCAATAACTTCAGGAGATACAGCATTCAGAGGTGCAAGACTTATGATTGCTGATATGATAAACTTTAAGCAAGAAAAAGTATCAAAGAGATTGATGCTTGCTGCTCCTTTATTTGCAGTAGGTATAGCATTAACATTTATTAACTTTGATATAATCTGGAGATACTTTGCATGGGCAAACCAAACTCTTGCAATGGTTACACTCTGGGCAGCTGCTGTTTATCTTGTTAAGAAGGGTAAAAATCACTGGGTTGCTACAGTTCCAGCAACATTTATGTCGTATGTAAGTTCAAGCTACATTCTTCAAGCAAAGGAAGGATTTAAGCTTGCATCATCTATTTCAAATATGGCTGGTATAGTAATTGCAGCAGCTCTATTTGCAATATTTATGACTCAGGGAAAGAAATTTGCAACTACTATTAAGTTAGAAGAAACTGCATAAAAAATTTAAGTGAAGCTGTCTTAATATAAGGCAGCTTCAATATTTATTAGTTGATTTATATGGAAAAAGTGATAAAATATATAAAAAGACAATGAAAGGAGATGATATAATGGTATCAGAAAGACTTATAAATGCACTAAACGACCAATACAATTTTGAACTTTATTCAGCACATATATATATTGCAATGGCTGCATATTTTGAAGAACAAGATTTAGAGGGATTTGCTAATTTCTTTAAGGTTCAAGAGCAAGAAGAAAGATTCCATGCATCAAAATTCTATACATATATTGCAGAGAAGAATGGAAGAATTAAAGTAGAAGGAATTCCTACTCCAGAAAATGAATACGATTCAATTTTAGATGTATTTAAGAAAGCATTGGAGCATGAGCATAAAGTAACTGCTAGGATATACAATTTAATGAACATAGCTATGGAAGAAAAGGAACATGCAACAGTCAGCTTTTTGAAATGGTTTGTCGACGAGCAAACTGAAGAAGAAGCGACATTTAACAAGATAATTAAAAAGCTTGAGAGAATTAAAGATGACCCTAATGGTATATACATGCTTGATGCAGAACTTGCACAAAGAGTATTTACTCCTCCAGTTAATACTAATGCATGACTAAATACTGAATAATGTATAAAAAGGCCCCAAGAATGATTTAGAATGGCATTTCTAAAAATCTTTATTAGACGTTAAAATGCCTGTCAAATCTTCATGGGGCTTAGTTTTATTTTAAATTTTATCGCTTATATCCATATTTGACTTGTTTTGAATCCTTTGATATACATAGAATGGGATTCCTATAAGCATTAGAATGAATCCATACATTACAACTTCTGCACCAGTTCCGTAAATTGCATAGATTGAATATGCAAAGGCAAGAAGTGCAATAAATGAACTTTTGATAAAGTTCCAGAGGTTAAAGTTTTCTGATTTATTTCTTAAAAGAAGCATTTCTGCTGCAGCAGTAAAAGAATATGCTGGCAAGAATGCAAGAGTTGCAAGAAGCAACATGAAATTAAAAGCAGCCGTCAAACTTGAAACATAATTCATAACAAGAAGTATATTAGCTGCGATACCGCTTATTAAAAGCGATGCTGAAGGCGTGTTATACTTTGGATGCACCTTTGCAAAAATCGCTGGGAACATCTTGTCCTCTGCGGCAGCAAATGAACTTCTTGCAGTAACTAGTATCCAGCCTGAAGTAGCACCTAAGGTTGATATTACAGCACCAAGCGCAATAAACGTTCCTCCCCAGGTTCCACCTGTAGCAAAATTAATTATGTCAGCAAGTGGCGCATTAGAATTTGCAAGCTCACCCTGTGGCATTGCACCAATTGCAAGAACGCTTATTAGAATATATATTGCAGCAGTGATTAAAGTTCCATAAATTGTGCTGAGCTTTATATTTCTCTCAGGGTCTTTTATTTCTCCTGCTGGAATAGTTGCGCATTCAAGTCCAACAAATGACCATAGTGTTATTGCTATAGCTGCTGGTATAGTAGACATACCTGCAACTTCACTTGAAGATACTGTTGTAAAGTAAGTAGGATTAAAATGTAATAAAGCAATTATTGCAAAAACAATTAATGGAACTATTTTTAGAACTGTAGTAACTATACTTACAATTCCAGCTTCCTTTACGCCCTTATAATTAATATATGTTAATACCCACAAAATTGCTGAAGAAGTGACAAATGCTAAAGCTCTGTTTTCTCCAAACACTGGGAAGAAATAGGATAAATAATTCATGAAGGCTGTAATTATCGCGGCATTACCTACCCATGAGCCAACCCAGTATGTCCAAGCTATTAGGAATGCTGCAAATTGACCAAATGCAGCCTTTGTGTAAACAATTGGTCCACCAGTTTTTGGCATCTTTGCGCCCATTTTAGCAAAACTTAGTGCTAAAAACATTGAGCCAATTGCTGTTATTAACCATGCAATTACTGTTGCTTTAGGATTTGATGCAGCTGCAAGTCCCTGTGGTGCCATGAAGATTCCGGAACCTATCATATTACCAACAACTATTGCGGTAGCAGCAGCAAGTCCGAGTTCTCTTTTTAAATTAGTGTTGTTGTTCTCCATTTAATTCACCTCGTATGCTATAATTGTTTGCCCGGGCATTTGCTTCAAAAATGTATATTAATAAATATACAACAATTTCAGAGAATGTCAATACAAAAATTCATAATTATACATTTTTATTATGTTAAAATTAAGTTAAGTAGTTTAAATATACAGAAAATAATGAATAATTATAAAATAATAGGTTATTTATTTATAAATAATTAAGTAAATCAGGTATTTTTAGATAAAATTTGGTATAATAAAAATGAGTGTCATCATAAATAAATGGAGGGGTAGAAATGGCAAAATCAAAAGTATACTTTACAGACTTAAGAACCAAACCAGGCAACAATATGCTTGATAAGCTTGAAAAACTAGTTAAAACTGCTGGAATTGAAAAAATCGATTTTAAAAATCAATACGTAGCTATAAAGATTCATTTTGGTGAACCTGGAAATCTTGCGTATATAAGACCAAACTATGCAGCAAGAATAGTCAGACTTATTAAACAGCTTGGTGGTAAACCATTCTTAACCGATGCAAATACTCTTTATACTGGAAGAAGGCATAATGCTGTTGACCATCTTGATGCAGCATATGAAAATGGATACAATCCACTAACAGTAGGATGCCAAATAATTATTGCAGATGGTTTAAAGGGAACAGAATATAGAGAAATTGAAGTAGATTTGAAGCATACTAAATCAGCCAAAATAGGTTCTGCAATTGCTGATGCAGATATTATTATTTCGATGAATCACTTCAAGGGGCACGAAATGACTGGATTTGGCGGTGCTTTAAAAAACATTGGAATGGGTTCAGGCTCAAGAGGCGGAAAACTGTTTATGCACTCTTCTTCAAAGCCTATTATAAAAATTAAAAATTGCGTTGGGTGTGGATTATGCGTTCGAAGCTGTGCACATTTTGCCATTACTTTAAATGATAATAGAAAAGCTACTATAGATTATGAAAAATGTGTTGGATGCGGACAATGTGTTGCAGTATGTCAATATGATGCGGCACAGGTTAAATGGGATGAGGCAGCAGTTATTGCGAGTGAAAAGATTGCAGAATATACATACGCAGTATTAAAAGACAAACCACATTTCCATATAAACTTTATAATGGATGTATCTCCAAATTGCGACTGCTGGTCAAACAACGACATGCCATTGATTCCTAATCTTGGAATTGCAGCATCCTTTGACCCTGTTGCGCTGGATAAGGCATGTGCTGATATGGTAAATAACGCTCCAGCACTTCATGGTTGCGTTCTTGATGAAGTTGAACATGTTCATGTAGATGGACATGATGATAAATTTACAAGTATTTATCATAAAACAGATTGGAGAGCTGCTCTAAGACACGGAGAAGAAATTGGACTTGGAAGTTTGGAATATGAGCTTATAAAAATATGAACAAAAAATAGCCAATGAATTTTCATTGGCTATTTTAATTTACTTTATTTCAACTGTGTTTTTATAGTCTACTTTAAAGAATTCTCCTTCTTTAATCGCGATATGACCTGATTCATATGGTTTACCATCAAGTGAAATAAAAACTTTTTCAACACTATAGTAGCTTCCAAGGGTGTTAACCAGGCTTTGAAGTATCATTGATTCTAAGGAAGAACCAGCATTCATATCACTTATAAATTCTTTAGATAGGTCGATATAAACCTTGTTTTCCTCGACATTTAGATAAACGTTGTTTATTTTTGAGTTTGAACCTAATATTTTGCTCAACTTATCATCAGGAGTATTCTTTAATAAAGTTTCTAACTTATCTTTAAAAGTTTCATTTGTTTTATACGATATTTTTTCCTCTTTAAAGATAATTCTCTCGTTTAAGAAGTCTGGATAATAAACCCTTAAAGAATGTATTACTGGAACGCCAGTTTCAATCTTTTCAAGATTTGTTTCTATTTTGTTTTCACCAGATTCAAAAACAGTTTTTACAAGACCAATATTTAAAACATAGTAGTCGTAAGTTTTATAATCCTTACCTTCTGTAGTAACTTCTAATGCTTCGTATTCTCCTGAGGGAGTAGAAATTTTCTTGTTAACTTCTGAAATATATCTTTTGCCTTCAGGCGTATTCCAAGCTGTCCCCTTCTCTAAGGGTTCCTTTAATAATATTTCTGGGCTAGAGTTTTGTGAATCAATTAAATAGTCTCTGTAATAAAATTCTTCTTGGGACTTAATAAGTCTAAGTTCACCATCTTTTATCTCCAAAACTTGTGCTAATATAGTGCCTGGATTTAAAACTCTAAGTTGGATTCTATTGTCATTTATAAAATCCACATAAACATCCTTCTCGGCATATTCATTTCCTATACCTTGATACTTCATCCTTCTATCAGATATGAAAGGGTAATAATCTTTTAATGTATATTTTTTTTGTGTAGTATTTGGGGTGTTATTTTGATTAGGTGTAGGTATATTTTTTACACATGATATAAGCAATAGAAAGACCATAATCACTATAAATAATTTTTTCAAACAAATCACCCTTTCTTTGTAGAGTTTACATCTTTGCTTTTACATCTTCTTAATTTTATTATGACACTTTTTGATTAATAAGTCCATAAAAAAATAAGTTGCCGTTAAGCAACTTATTCCTCTTCAATGCATATTTCTTTATTGAAAATTGCCCTTAAAGTCTTAATCGCAATAATTATAGTAAGAACAGAAACTACTATAAAAATAATGATGAAAGTGTATTTATAGAAAACAAATTTAGTTTTACTAAAGACTAAGTAGGATGCTATTGAAAATGACGATAGAGGGAAAATATAAGCCCACCACGATAAATAAAACTTGATTTTAGTGAATAAGTTGTATTGGAATACAATCAGTAATAAAGTAAACAAAGCAAATGAATATAATACCTTAGCAAAATTATCGATGTTCTCAACAAGCTTCATATAAGAAACAAAAGCAACAGATGGAGGGGCTAACAAAATGAACAATGTTGGCATTAATTTTTCGGATAAATTATTGTGAAAAATTACTCTATACAGAAGGATAGAGAGGAATGGCACCCAAAAAACAATGCCTATACTAAAGAAAAACCATAATATTTCTTTATTTATAAATTTAACACCTGCAATAGGAACTAATAAATTTCCGAGTATTGGAACAAACCATGCTGGATTAAAATGCTGAATTTGAAATTTTGGATGTTGAATCCACTTTGTGATGGTTATTAATGATAATATTAAATGTAATGGTGCTCCAATAAAAAATAATACTCGTGATATATTTGAACTTATCTCTAAAAAACTAATGCTCAATAATAGCATTGCTATTGAGATGGTTGGAACAAATGCCATTTTTACCGGATGATTTAAATCATATTTCACTTCATTAGAGAAAACTGCTGTTTTTATAATATATAGAGCAGATATTATAATAAAAAGAGTTAAATTAGTATAAGCAATATAATTGCTTAGTTTAAATAAATTAAAAAGTGATTCCGTTTTTTGTGTAGCGATAGTATATCCAGCTAAACCCATAATGACTGAGAAAAATGAGATTGGAAAATTCTTAATTCGCGAATCCTTCATTGACAAACCTCCCCTAATTACTAGTTTTCAACAAACAACTTAAATTATACGAAAATAATGGGCATATGTCAATAATCATTACATATTATTAATACTATTGCAAAATATAAAAAATAGATATATAATAATAATGGGCATATACCCAAAATGATTTAAAAGAGGTGATTTTATGAAAATAGCAGTTGCTGTAATTGGGAATGAAATTTCCCAACATTTTGGACACAGTGAAAAATTTTATATTTATAAATTAAGCCCCATGAAATTATTCATGGGGCTTAGCTATTCCAAATTTTAATATATTAAGGTAAGCTTCGATTTCGGATAATATCTTTTCTTTATTTATTACTATATTACCTTGCGAATCAACATTTTCCTTCATATATTTGTTTCCATAGCTCTCTAATGTCCAAACAATTGTTTCAATCGCCTTGTTTTTATCTATATCTTCCTTAAACATAGAAAAATCTATATTTTCAAAAAGCATCTTGAAACCATCCTGGGTATATTTAGCATACCTTGTTAACACATCATCTTTAACTTCCTTTGGAATGTTTGTAAACGCTTTAATTAGGAATTTTGTTTCAAGGGACATTTTATCCATAATGTTTAACTTTGCAGCTTGCCAGTTTTTTATTCTTTCGAAGAAATTGGTAATAGTCATGTTTGCTTGTCTATAAAACTCATCATAAAGAAGTGGAATAACATAGTCTATCAAATATAGATATAATCCTTTTTTGCTTTTAAAATAGTGAAATAGAGCACCCTTTGATATTTCTGCCCTTTCGACAATCCTATTTGTTGAAGCATTTTCATATCCATAAGTTGAAAACTCGATCAAAGCTGACTGTAATATTTTTTGCTTTTTTTCTTCTGAAAGTTTTTCGAATTTTTTCAAGCTAATCTACTCCCTTTGCATTTTCAGAGCCTCAGACATTGGTATTTTATATATATTTTTCTTTGAGAAGAACTTCGATATCTCATAGGTTAAAAACAATATAACAAATCCTAAAATAATAGATACTAAATTAAGTTTTAAAGGAAATGCAAAATCAATGTTTTGGGCAAAACCATTTAAAAGAGCGTCCATTGTTCTCAATAGAACCGGTATTGCAATTATAAATCCTATTGCAACTGGAATTGTAGCGGTATTCAAAATTAAATCATTTATTTCTTTGTTTGTATATCCAAAAATTTTAAACATCGAGATATTTGTCTTGTTCTCTTCAATAGATAGACCAGTGATTACATAAATAACGATTAAAGCGATGAAGAAGGCAACAAATGCCACTATGCCCAGCATAGCTTTAAGAGGATTTAAAATAGCTTTAAATGCTTCATTTAGTTCATCCTTAGTTTCTAATTTGAATATTTTTTCTTCAGGAATATTTAATTTGTTCTCTGAAAAAATTCCGCTAAATGAATTTTCTTTATAATTCATTAATTTGTTTAGTTTTGCAATAGGCATGTAAATATTATTACCGGTATAAACCTCTGCAATTTTATCAATTTTTACATCAAACTTTTCATTGCTGAATTTATTTGTAATAGTTATTGTATCACCTTCAGATATCTTAAGAGTATTTGCGAGCGGTCTTGTAATTATTGTATAATTTTTCGAGATACTTTCTCCATTTTTGTCAACTAGATTTATTAGCCTTGAATCAGTTCTTAATCCAAAAGCAACAAAATTTTCAACTTTTCCTTCAACTTTAAAAACTGAGAAATTATATTCTTCACCGCCATATAAGTTTGCTGTTTCATTTGTTCTTAAAACATAATTATAGTTGAATTTAAATACCTCAGCCATACTCTGATTAAGTAAATAGTCAAATGAATTTTTGTATAGGAAACCAAGTAGCAGGAACATTGAAGCTATTGTAATACCAAAAACTAGGACAAGTAGTCTAGGTATGCTTCTTGCCATCTCCCTTATTTTGAATTTAAATGGGAATTTTATTTTATTAAGCTTTAATTTTTTCTCAAACAATCCTATTTTTATTTTCTCAGTATTGCCCCTCATCAATTTAACAGGAGAATACCTTAGAGCTTTAAATATAACAAATAACATTGCTGGAATAATAAACAAATAAGGTATAAACAAACTACCAGCAATATACTTGTAATCAAATCTATTTTCAATTATTGGAATGTTGAAATAGAATGTAAAAAATTCTGTTAAAGGTTTTACAAGGAATAATCCTAAAATCGTTCCTAAAATACCCCCAACAAGTGCAATGATATTTGCAAATGATAAATAATGAAGGAGTATTTCCTTTTTTGTATATCCAAGGGCGTATAATGTTCCAATCAAACTAAATTCAGTCTTTATCATTCTCCACATCACAACAGATACTAAAAGGGAAGTTAAGAGCAATATCATTGAAGGTAGAGCAGAAGACATTTTTGCTGAACCCATTAATTTTGCTTCAACAAAATTAAACCTTGGGTTATCTTTTATTTCCTGCCAAAATACAACGAAGTTATTCTTGCCAAGGTATTCTTTAATTTTACTTGAATTTTCATCGTTATATCTAATTAAATAATAGCTAAGGCCTTTAACTCCCATTTCTTCAATGGCTTGTTTTGAAATAACTGCTGTTCCAAAAATATTGTAATTAACCATTAAATCACTTTCGGATTTAAGAGGATAAATGTAATCAGGCATTGCAAAATAACCTGCAATTGTAAAGTTTCTATTCAATATTTTAATTGTGTCACCTATCTTAAAGTTGTTTGTTTTTGCAAAATTTGGTTCTAATAGAATTTCATATTTATTATTAATATCTCTGCCTTCAACAATATGAGGAATGTCAACTTTTGTAGTCTTCTCGAATACTCTTATTGTGGTGTTTTCATCAAGATTATAGTCAAATTGCTTTCTTGATTCTATTATGACATTATATTTCTGTTCGAGTTCAGAAAAATTAGTTATCGGTTTTTGAACAATTGTTTTAACACTCTCAACTTTGCTTTTTTCAAGGAAAAGATTTAAGTTTCTTTCTACATTTCCCATTGCAATTTTTAAATTCGCAAAAAGCATCGAACTTAACATTACAAGTATTGTAGAACCCAGATAAACAGCCTTTTGGCTTATTAAAACTCTAAACACTCTTTTATTTAAAATCATTACCATTCAACTCCTTCAGCAGGAATTTTGGCTGTATTTATTTTATCCTCAACAATTTCGCCGCTTCTTAACCTTACAATTCTATCTGCCATAGAGCTTATAGCATTATTATGAGTTACAATAAAAATTGTCGTATTATATTCCTTATTAATCTTTTCAAGCAAATTTAATATTTCCTTGGCATTTTTATAATCAAGTGCTCCAGTAGGTTCATCGCAAAGCAGTATCTCAGGATTTTTAGCAAGTGCTCTTGCGATTGAAACTCTCTGTTGCTCTCCACCGCTTAATTCCTGAGGGAATTTTTCCTTTTTATCAAACATATCGACATCTTTTAAAACCTTTTCAATGCTTATTGCATTTTTGCTTATGTTAGTAGAGACTTCAACATTTTCATAAACATTTAGATTAGGAATCAAATTATAAAATTGAAAAATGAAACCTATTTTGTCCCTTCTGTATTTTGTAAGCTCTTTATCGCTTATTTTTGTTAAATTGGTATTTTCAATTACAATATCGCCATTATCAGCCCTGTCAATTCCGCCAATTAAATTAAGAAGAGTAGATTTTCCTGAACCAGAGGGTCCAAGAACTGTTACTATTTCCCCCTTTTTAACCTCAAGATTCAAATTGTTTAAAGAAAAAATTACATTTTTACCGTTTGTATATTTCTTGTTAACATTTTTTAACTGTATAAACATCCTATCACCCCTTTTTATTTTGACCATCTGGTCAATTATATTATATACCTTTTATTGTAAAATTGCAAGCTGTTTGGTGACATTCACTTGATTTCTTGACTTCTTGAGTTGTTGTATTATCATAGAAGTTATTAATACTTTTTGGGAGGTAATGATTTTGGGATATAAAATAATTGGAGAGAAGGTTAAAGCAATTTTTATCGAAAGAATTAACAGGTTTGAGGCAAAAGTTTTATTGAATAATGAGGAAATAATTGTTCATGTCCCTAATACAGGGAGACTTAGGGAACTTTTAGTGACTAATGTAGTAGTTTATTTACTAAAAAGTAATAGTTATAAAAGAAAACATCAATACACATTAATGTTTGTTGAAAAAAATAACAAATTGATTTGCATAAATTCAGCATTAGCAAATAGAGTAGTGGAGGAGGCTATTAAAGAAGGTGCATTGTATTTAGGTGAAGGAATTTTAAAAAGAGAAGTTATCTTCTATAATAGTAAATTTGATTTATATATAGACGGAAATGAAAAGGCATTTATAGAAGTTAAATGTGCTACGTTCGAAGAAGATGGAATTGCGAAATTTCCAGATGCGCCTACGGAAAGGGGGAGGAAGCATATTTATGAACTTATAAAGGCTGCTGAAATGGGATATAAAGCTAAGATAATTTTTATAGCATTTATGGATTATGCAATTAGATTTGAGCCTTATTGGGAAATTGATGAAGAATTTGCAAAAGTATTGAGTGCTGCAAATAAAAAAGGCGTAGAAATCTTAGCTTATGGGTGTAATATTAGCTTAGAAGAAATAAGCATTAAAGAGAAAATTGACATAAAAATATGAATTATTAAATGATGTTGAATAGAGAAATAACGCATTGATATGTGGAATTATTTGGTGATATAATATTTGAAAGAAAAAGTCAAAAACTGGCATAAGGATACATTAAATAAAACTTTATAAATAAATTACGATATACATATAATATTAAAAAATAAGCAGGAGGGATAGTATGGAAGTAAATAATATTTATAAGGGCTTTAGGCTTTATGAAATAAGGGATATTAAAGAAATAAATTCAAAGGCATACATATTTGAGCATGAAAAAACCGGTGCAAGGCTTTTGAAAATTCAAAATGAAGACGACAATAAGGTTTTTTCCATTTCCTTCAGGACTCCTCCAAGCGACAGCACAGGTGTTCCACACATAATTGAACACTCGGTTCTTTGTGGTTCAAGAAAGTTCCCTGTAAAGGAACCTTTCGTAGAATTAATAAAGGGCTCCCTTCAGACATTTTTAAATGCAATGACTTATCCTGACAAAACAATGTATCCGGTGGCAAGCAAAAATGAAAAGGACTTTTTTAATCTGATGGATGTTTACCTTGATGCTGTTTTTTATCCTAATATTTATCAATCTCCTGAAATATTGATGCAGGAAGGATGGCACTATGAGCTATTAAATAAAGAGGATGAATTGGTATATAGGGGAGTTGTTTATAACGAAATGAAGGGTGCCTTTTCATCTCCAGAGGCGATACTTTTTAGGAGAATAAGCGAAACACTCTATCCAGATACAACTTACGGAGTAGAGTCGGGAGGAGACCCAGACCATATACCTGAGCTTACATATGAAGAATTTATAGACTTTCACAAAAAATTCTATCATCCATCAAATAGTTATATATATTTATATGGCAATGGAGACGTTGAAAAGGAATTGGAATTTATCGATAACTATTTAAAGGAATTTGAAAGGACTGAAGTATATTCAGAAATTGAAGTTCAACCACCTTTTGAAGAAATAAAAGAAATTGAGATGGAGTATCCTATTGCAAAGGATGATGATGAAAGGGAAAAGACCTTTTTAAGTTTAAACTTTGCTATGGGTGATGCACGTAACGTAGAGGAGTCAACAGCTCTTGAAATTTTAGAACACATTCTTCTTGGAACATTTGCTTCACCTCTGAAAAAAGCTCTTATTGATGCAGGACTTGGGAAAGATGTATTTGGAAGTTATGAAGGAAGCATACTACAGCCAATGTTTAGCATAATTGTAAAGGGCTCAGAAATAGATAAAAAGGAAAAGTTTAAAGAAGTTGTATTTAGTACATTAAAAAATCTTGTTAGGGATGGAATAGACAAGAAACTAATTGAGGCTTCTATTAATAAAAAGGAATTTGAAATGAGGGAGGCGGAGCATGATTCTGCTCCAAAGGGACTTTTATTCGGAATTAAACTTATGAATAGCTGGCTATATGATGGGCATCCAACTGCTTACCTTGAATATGATGTGCCGTTGCAAAACATTAAAAAAGCACTTACAGAAAGATATTTTGAAGATTTAATAGAAAAGTATTTACTAAACAATAAACATGCGTCTGTCCTTATTTTAAAGCCCAAAAAGGGATTGTTAGACGAAAAGGAAAGAACATTAAAGGAAAAATTGCAAGAGATAAAAAAATCAATGACTGATGAAGAAATACAAAAAATAATTGACAATACTAAAAACTTATTAAAAAGGCAAGAGACTCCTGATTCAAAGGAAGCCCTTGAAACTATTCCGCTACTGTCAATAAAGGATATTGATAGAAAAGCTGAAAAATTGCCTATGTCTGAAAAGAACGTTGATGGAGTTAAATATTTGTATCACCCTGTATTTACTAATAAGATTGCTTATACTAATTTTTATTTCGACCTTGATAAAATAGATGTTAATCTGCTGCCATATGTCTCACTGCTTGCTAATTTACTTGGAAAGGTAGATACCGAAAACTATACCTATGAAGAACTAGCAAAAGAGATAGATATAAATATAGGTGGCATAAAAATATATCCACAAATGGTTGAAAGGATAGATAATATTGATGAATTCAAGCCTATCCTTGTTGTAGAATCAAAGTCACTGATGGATAAGTTGCCTAAGATGCTTGAACTTGTTGGAGAGATTATTAATAAATCAAAGTTTGACAACAGTAAAAAGATAAGGGAGATAATTCAGCAGACGAAGTCAAGACTTGAAATGGCAATAATTGAGAAGGGACATACAGTTGCATTAAAGAGATTATCATCTTATATATCAAAAGCAGGGAAAATAAATGAGATTATGACAGGAATTGAATTCTATAAAGTTATCGCAAATATTGAGAAAAATTATGAAAATATGCAGGATGAATTGATTCATAATTTAAACAAGGTAAAGGATGCTATATTTAATATAAACAACTTATTGTTAAGTTTAACATGTGAAGAAAAGGATGAGAATTTATATACTGAAAATATTCACTTTGTCCTAAGTGACCTGAAAAAGGATAATTTGGTCAAAGCAAACTATGATTTGACAGTATCAAAAGACAATGAAGGACTTTTAACTCAAGCAAACGTTCAATATGTTGCGAAAGGGTATAACTATAGGAAATTAGGATATAACTATAATGGTGCAATGCAGGTTTTAAGAACTATAATAAGCCTTGATTATCTATGGAATAAAGTTAGAGTTCAGGGCGGTGCTTATGGATGTTTTATGAATATAGAGAGAAATGGAACTATAAATTTTGCATCCTACAGAGACCCAAATATTAAAGAAACTTTAAGAGCATATGATGATGTTCCTAAATATATTGAAACTATAGAAGTAGACGAAAGGGAAATGACAAAATATATAATTGGAACGATGAGCAAATATGATTATCCATTAAATCCTTTTATGAAGGGCAGAGTTTCAGATGAGCAATATATGAGAGGCATAACATATGATGATATTCAAAGGGAGAGAGAAGAAGTTTTAGATTCGACTCTAGACACAATTAAGGAAGCAAAGGAAATGCTCTCAGAAATGCTAAAACAAGAATATATTTGTGTTCTTGGAAATGAAAATAAAATAAGGGAAAATGAAAATATATTTAATAAATTGGTTAAGGTATTTGAATAATGTAAAAAATATTAGGAATAAAAATAAAGCCTCTACTAAAAATAAATGGTAGAGGTGATTTTTATGTCTAGAAAAATAAAACTAATAATCTTTTGTTTATTACTAATTACTTCTACAGTTTTTGCTCAGGAAACCTATTATACTGTTCAACCAGGAGACAGCATGTGGAAGATTGCTCAAAAATACCAAGTAGGTATTTCGGAAATAATTTCTGCTAATCCAGAAATTAAAAATCCAGCCCTTATTTATCCGGGGCAAAAGATCAAAATACCGGTAATTGAAACAAAGGCAATAGAAAGCGAAGTTGTTAGGTTAGTTAATATTGAAAGAGCTAAGGTTGGACTTCCGGCATTAAAAGAAAACTGGCAGCTTTCAAGAATAGCGAGGTATAAATCCCAAGATATGATAAATAAAAATTATTTTTCTCATATTTCACCAACCTATGGTTCGCCTTTCCAGATGATTGAATCCTTTGGAATTAAGTTTTCAGCTGCTGGTGAGAATATTGCAATGGGACAAAGAACACCCCAAGAGGTAATGAACGCATGGATGAACTCACCAGGCCATAGAAGCAATATTCTAAATCCAACTTATACTCAAATAGGTGTTGGACTAGCAAAAGACAAAGCTGGTAGATGCTATTGGACACAAATGTTTATTAAGCCTATATAAATTTAAAGGGGCTGCTTTAAATCAGCCCCTTTGAATGCGATTACAGAAGTGAGATTAACTCATCAATTTCTTCTTTAATCATATTAAGTGATGTTTTCCAGAAATCAACTGAATGCAAATCAAATCCCATTATCTTTCCTAACTCATAAAGATTGTTCTTACCTGTCAATGATAACAGCTTATTATAATCTTCTACAAAACTTTCACCACGTTTTCTGTATTCTGATAGTAAGCCCCTGACAAATAATTCTCCAAAGGCATATGGGAAATTGTAATAATTTGAATCTGCATAATAATAGTGAGGTTTATTAATCCACATATATGGATGCATATAATTTGAATCAAGTGCATCACCATATGCAGCTTTTTGAGCATTTAACATTATTTCTTTTAGTTCATCAACTGATAAAGAATGTTCTGCTCTTCTTTTAAACACTTCATCTTCAAATAAGAATCTTGAATAAATATCAACAATCGTTTGTGTTGAGCTCTGCAGAGAATTTTCAAGTATAGCTATTTTTTCTTCTTTGGTTGCTATATTTAATGCTGCTTCTATAATTAAATTTTCACTAAAAATAGATGCAGTTTCTGCTATCGGCATTGGATAATGCGAATTAGCAAGCGTTTCGTTCATTAGGCAATTGCCGTGATAAGCATGACCAAGTTCGTGGGCAAGTGTTGTAACGTTGGAGAAACTTCCATCGAAATTAGCAAGAATCCTGCTCTCCTTTATTGGATGAAGATTATAGCAGAAGGCTCCACCTCTTTTCCCTTCCCTTGGTTCAGCATCAATCCATTTATTTTCGGAAGCATTGTCTACAAAGTCTGAAAGTTTATTACTAAATGATTTAAAGTTTTTAACTATAAATTTTCTTGCCTCATCATATGAATATTTCATTTCAACCTTTGCTATGGGAGCAAATAAATCGTAGAATGGAAGACCATTTTTATGGCCTAAAACTTCAGCTTTTTTCTTAAGATATCTTCTGAATTCAGGTAAGCTGTCTTTTATGGCATCCAGCATAGCATCAAGTGTTTCTTTATCCATTCTGCTATGTTCTAAAGTCATTTCAAGTGGAGATGAAAATCCTCTTAGTTTTGCAAGGGTGATAACTTCACCTTTAATTCCATTAAGGGCGGCTGCAGATGAATTTTCTATTTTTCTATAGGATTTTAATTCAGCGAAATATGCAGTTTTTCTGATATACGAATCTTCATTAAAGGCCATATTTCTTACAACTGGTAAAGGTAATTTTTTATCTTCACCATTTAAGCTGATATCTACAAGATGTGTAGATGTTAAAAACTCCTGTAGTTTTGACCATGCATTTGAGCCGGTATTCTTCATTTTGGAAATAATCACTTCCTGTTCATCCGATAGCATATGTTTAGCCTGTTGAAGTGATTCTCTAATATGAAATTCATGTTCCTTAAGATATTCAGATGAATTAATTACTTCATCTATATTTTGTATATTAGTAAGCCATTTTTTAAATATTACTTCTGGTTCAGTCATTTCTGTTACTACATTTTCGATTTTCTCAACAGCCTGAAGAGCTTTTTCATCCTTTGCATTTACACTAAGGGAAAGTTCAGAATAAGCCATTATCTTATAAACCATATCTCCTAGTGTATTTTGGAATTTTATAAAGTATTCAATTTTTTCTCTAGCATTTTCTAGTGTAGCAAGATTCTCTTTTGTCCAACTTTTTAAATCTGAAATCATTGAAACTACCATATCATTATCCCTTTTAAACTCATGGCTGTCAAATGACGTGTAAAGGCTATCAAGTGACCATCTCATGTTTATCCCCTCACTTTACAAATATTAACAATTTTATTGTAAATTAAAAGAAATTTTAGGTCAAGGATAAAAATTACACAAAGAATATATTTTGATTTCAAGGATAAAACTAATAGAGATGACATATAAAAAATTTATTGAATCAGCAACAAAAGTAAATAATATATCGTCTAATCATTAGAATAAATTAATGGAGGTGTTATAGTGAAAAAAATATTAACTTTTATAATTAGTTTGTTAATAATTGTTGGCTTATATGTTTCATTAAATGGAATATATGTGGCTAAGAGTAATAGAATAGATAAATATAAAGTAGAAATAAATAAAAATGAACAGTCACAAAATAAAATTATTAAGGATTTAGTTGAAAGCTTTGGTAAAAAACTGCAATATGTTCCCCTTCTTGCCCCTAAGGATATACTAATAAAGAGCATGAAGGAAAATTACGGAAATTACGTCACTGAAGCACTTATAGAAAAATGGATTAATGATCCTTTAAATGCTCCAGGAAGATTAACCTCAAGCCCCTGGCCTGACAGGATTGAAATAAGAAGCATTAATAAAATAGATGAATGCACGTATGAAGTAAATGGGGAAATTATTGAAATTACAAGTGTAGAAAAAGAAACTGGCGAAATAGCAGCAAAAAGGGCAATAACTCTAAAGGTCAAAAAAATAAATAATTGCTGGCTAATTGATGATGTTGTTTTAGGTGAATATGCAATAATTAAATAAATTAAAGAAAGATGCTATTTTAAATTATAGGGATGGGGATATAAAAATGATAAATAAAAAAAGAATTATTAATTTAATGTTGATTTTTTTTATAGTATTACAAGTAGGATGCGCTAATGGTGTAAGTGATAAAGAAGAAATTAAACAAGAAACAGAAATTATGGAACAACTAGATAAAATTATTCAAAATGGAAATAAAATGGATAAAGTTATTGATTTTATCAATAGTAATATATCTCTTGTGTCAAGGGAAAATGCATCTAAAATGATTAACATGCTAGAAAAAGAACAAGAAAAGAAATTGGCATTATTAGAAGAAAAATTTTATTCTAAAGATTTTCAAGAAAGATTTATTAAACTTTATGGTTCGGGCTTCGACATTAATAATATTAAAGATTTACAAGATGAGGAATTAAAAAAACTAATATTAGAGACGACAACTGAGGGATATAGGATTGAAACAGCAGAAGGCTATTTTTTCCCAATAATTGATTATGAGTCATATAAAAAATATAGTTCTTATGTGACTGATGATATAAAGGAATATATAAACATAATGTCACTTGAATCCACTAAAGTCCCAGCTAAAGATGCAGCACTGATAATTGGATGGAACGAAGTAATCGAAAGAGCAATAAACCAAGAAAGATTTATCAAAAATTACCCTAATTCAGCTAAAATCAATGAAATAAAGCAATTATATAAAAAATATTTAGGGTTTATATTGTATGGAGTAGACAATACTCCTATATTCAATGAAGATGGTTTGATACTGAAGGATGTTAAAAACACATATATACAAGTTATAAAGTCATATAAGGTTAGTGGCGTAACCGAAATAATAAAGGATTACATTGATATTTTGCAAAATAATAATGATAAGATAACTAATGATGCTGATAAATTTAGACAAATTGTAATAGATAGCATTAAGTAAGAAATAATTTTTGAAACCACCTTCCAGTTGTATTAAAATAAAGATTGGAGGGTGGTTTTATGTTTGAAAAATGTATTGAAGTTATTAAGAGGGGAAAAAGAGTTATATATGTTGCACCATCAAGAGAACTAATTAATTTTGTAAGGGAAAAAATAATTGAAAAATTAGGCGGACTTATATATATAGAAGTAATTACATTTGACGATCTTGCAAGAGGCATTGCTGAACCATTTGTTGAGAACAAAGAATTAATTTCAGTCGATGCATCTGAGATAATCTTTGAAAATATAATAAGCGAATTAATAAAGAATAAGCAAATTAAATATTTCGAAAAAGTGGGTCTGAAAAAGGGCTTCATAACTAGCATATTAAATACTATTAGAAGAATAAAAAAAGAAAATCTTAGCCCTGATGAATTCAGGAATAAAATTAATAATTTAAATGATGATGATATAAAAGCCAAAACAGAGGATGTTTATAGAATTTACAGTAAATACCAGGAGCAGCTTAAAGAACTAGATATACTTGATATGGAGGACTTGATAAAAGTTGCTGAAACTAATACGGGCAGGAGCGACTATTTCAGGGATGTAGAATTATTCGTTTTAGACGGTTATGTTGATATATTTGAAAACGAAAAGGCACTATTAAGGGCTATAAAAGAGTCTAATCCTTTTATAGAATTTTTACTTCATGTTCCATTAAGGACAAAAATAATTAATGATTTTATTAAAGATGAAATATTAAAACTGGAATCAGAACTTGAATTTAAAATAGTTGATGTTGACTATTTTGAAGATACCCAATTTAAAAGGCTTGCTCAGCAACTTTTTTCTTTTGATAGACTGAATAGCAAAGTTAATGGAATAAATATATTCAATGCACCCTGCATAGAGGATGAAGTTAGACAAGCAGCTAAAAATATTAAGAGGATATCTTTAAACGAGAAGATAGATTTAGACAAAATAGCAATAGTAGTTAGTAATTTAGAAGAATATGAGGATTATATTTTAGATGTTTTTAATGAATTTGACTTACCCGTTATTTTAGGCGATTATGAAAGGCTATCCAATATCCCATTGATAAAATCAATTTTCAGCATTTTGAGTTTAAGGCTAAATTCTCATGACATAAAAAGAGAAGAATATGTTTTATCAAGCCCATATTTATTCCATTCTCAAATAGAAAGAAATATTGAAGAAATAAAAAATAAACTATCAAAAATAAAATCTACAGCAAATTTTTCTGAATATAAAAAGGAAATAGAGGATATTATTGATGATTTTAAAATAAAAGATAAAATAATAAATCTTTATAAGGAAGGTATAATTTCTTCAGAAATAATGATAAGAGATTTTAAGGCTCTATTTGCATTCTATGAAATGTTAAAAGATTTAGAGAATGTTTATAAGTTCTTAAAAAGAGAATTACAGGTTGAAGAATTGATTGATGTTTTAAAGGATAACCTTTTCCAAAGAACAGTTACATTGAAGAATAAGAAAACATATGGTGTAAAGATATTATCACCAGATATTTTAAGGGGTACATCCTATGATTATGTCTTTATTTTAGGATTGAATGAAGATGTATTCCCCAAAGTGCCTAAAATAGGCGGAATTTATACTGCCAGGGAGAGAGAAATATTATACAAAAATGGAATTAACATAGGAAACAGCTTTGTTGAACTGATCAAGGAAAAAATTAGATTTGTACTATCCTTTGCAGCCGCTAGAAAGGGTCTATATTTGAGTTATAGAACATCAGAAGAGGACGGTTCTTATATTATTAAATCACAATTTTTAGATGAGGTAATTTATACTTTGAATTTAGAGGAAGAATTCAAGAAAATTCCTCTAAGGTGCATGAGAAATAGATTTGAATTGCAGATGAAGGACATTTTTACTTCTAAAGAATTTGCAAAAAAATATGCTTTAACAGAATATATGGAATTAGACAAAGATGAATTTAATGAAAAATTTAATATTTTTCTGAAGCTATATGATATAGGAAGGAATGTTGAATACTTAAGAAATAGTGAGGATTTTACAAATTTTGATGGACTTATAGGAAAAGAAAAAGCAGAAAAGTTTAGAAAAGATTATGCATTTAGTGCTTCTAAAATTAATAATTTTAATAGCTGCCTTTTCAAATTTTATGTTGAAAATGCACTTGAAATTGATTTTGATGAAGAGGATGATGAACTATCTAATGTTAGTATTGGTAATATATATCACGAAATATTAAAAGAATACTATAACTATTTTTTAAATAATGAAATAGAGTATGACGAAGCCTGGGTGGAAGATTGTGTAAAAAAAGTTGTTGATAAAAAGGGTATTTTTGATTCTGATATGTTAAACAGAAGAAGAATAAATGAAATTTTAACGGATATGAAGGAGTTCATTAAAAACGATGTTATGTATTCAAAAAGCTGTAATCTTAAACCATATTATTTGGAAACCCCTTTTGAAATAAATGATTTAATAGATGGAGTTAGGATTAAAGGGAAAATAGATAGAATAGACTTAGAGGTTATTGATGGAAATCCTACGGGGTATTTTGTTGTTTATGATTATAAAAGGGGAGGAGTAGGCAGCAAAAACCTTTCAGGAATTTTAAAGGGTGATGATATTCAAATCCCTTTATATTATTATGCTGCCATAGAAAAACTTAAAAAGAATGGATTTGAACCAAAATGCATGGCTCTATTATATTATTCAATTAAAGATACTTTAAAGGAAATAGAGAAAGAAAATACAAAAAAAGATAAGAAAAAAGAATTTTTAAGGCCTAAATTCAGCGGAATTATTATAGAAGAAAAAAGAGAAACACTGGGCTTTGCTAAGAATACAGACACATTAAGTGAAGTTAATTTAGATACTGCTATTGAACATGTAAGATTAAACTTTATAGCAGAAAAAATAGAACAAATAAAAAGGGGAGAATTTATTTTCCCATTTGAATGCCCTGCATTAAAACCCTTTTCTAGTTATTTTTGCCCCTTTTTAAGTGTTTGCCGTTATGATAAAAAGAGGATTAGTAAGAAGGTGAATTTATGGATATCGAAAGAATAAAATCCTTATATGATGTAAATGATGAACAAGCTACAGCTCTGGATATAAACCAAAATATTGCACTGCATGCTGGAGCAGGCTCGGGGAAAACGAGGGTTTTGACAAGAAGATACTTAAGATTACTTCTTGAAACCGACTGCCAGGTTGATGACATTGTTGCTATTACATTTACAAAAAAAGCTGCACTTGAGATGAAAAGTAGAGTTTTAGAACTTGTAAACCATTTTTTAAATATAGAAGATAAATACATTGACAGGACCAAATTAAGAAGAATTAAGGAAGACATAAATCTTTCTAATATATCAACATTTCATAGTTTTTGCGATAGCATTATAAGAGAATATTATTACAAACTGGGATTAGAACCAATGTATCAGATTATCGAAGAAGTAGATGCAGAAACATTATTAACACGATTTGCTGATGAGGTTGTTGAAGAATTTTTATCTGATAGCAATAATGAAACAACATTTGAAATACTATTTGATACTTTTGGAATTGATTACGTAATAAAAAAAGATTTACATTCAGATTTAAAGGAATTATACAAAAGGATAAGAGAAAAGGCAGAAGATATTGAAAAGGTAGAAGCATATACTTATGGAAGTTTAAAACGTTATTATAATGAGAGTATTGATGAAAAGATTATTGAAAAATATGAAAATATTCAATTACTTATATTAAAAATGATACAACTTATTGATAAAAAATATTCTGAATTTAAAAAGAATGAAAACCTAGTAGACTTTAATGATTTAGAAATTTATATGATAAAGCTGCTTGAAAATTTTGATGATGTTAGGAAAAACATTAAACAAAGATTTAAATATTTTATGATAGACGAATTTCAGGACACAAACGATGTTCAATTAAAAATACTTCTTAATCTTGTTGAAAACGAAGATAAGAGCATAGATGATGGTAAATTATTTATAGTTGGAGACATAAAACAGTCGATTTACGCATTTAGAGGAACTAATTATAAAGTATTCAGTGAAACGACAAAATTAATAGAAAAAAAAGGCAAAAAACATACTCTATCAGTTAATTACAGAAGCCATGACAGCCTTGTTGAGATAATCAACCAGATGTTTAAAAATATGATTCCTGACTATGATGAATTAAAGACATCAGGAAAAATAGAGGGGCTATCACGATTTGAATATAAATTTATTGACAACATAAAGGAAAAATCAAAAAGTCAAGATGATTCTATTAAAAACATTAAAAACAAGTTAAAGGGAGGAAGAGTTAGCTTAGAGGAATTAGGAATTTTTATAAACAAGATAGAGGAAAAATTAGAAATTAAAATACACGAAGAAGCAGCATATATTGCAGAGAGAATTTCATATCTAATTTCAAAGGGGTTCCAATACAGGGATATTGCTATACTTCTTAGGGATAGAAACAATTTAAAAGAATATGAAGAAGAGCTGAAAAGAAGTAACATACCCTATACTATATTAGGTGGAATTGGCTACTTTGAAAAGCAGGAGGTAATAGATTTAATTAACTTTTTAAAATATATATACAGAAAAAATGATGAAGTTGCACTATTAGGCATTCTAAGAAGTCCATTTGTCGGAGTCTCAGATGATGATATAGTAGATATTTTTAAGAGAATAAAATCAGGATTAAAGCTTAAAGAAGCTATTCAAATATTATCGGATGAAAAAGGGATAGTAAAGAACACAATTTTGAAGGTTGAATCTCTTAAAAATACAGCTAATTTTTATAGCACATATAGTTTTTTGAAAATATTAATTGAAGAATTAAACATTAAAGAGGTATTGCTTGGATTCGAAAATGGAGTTCAAAAATACAGAAATATAGAAAAATTATTAGAAATAGCAAAAGAATTCGATAGAAAGGGGTTATTTACTCCTGTAGAGTTTCTTGACTATATTGAAAATTTAAATAGTGTGTCTAAAAAAGAGGGAGAGGCATTTTTAGATACCGAGGAGAGCAATGCTGTAAAAATAATGACTGTCCATGCATCAAAGGGACTAGAATTTGAAGTAGTATTTGTTCCAGCACTTGAAAAGGAGCTTTTTAAGAAAAACAAAAGAAGGATTATCTTCGATGCCACAGGTATTATAGATGCTAATGGGAATATACAAAAGTATGGAATAGTTGTTGAACATAAAATTGATGGACTTGCGACTAGTCTTTTTGACTATCTCGTAAATAAAAAATATGAAGAAGAAAAGGAAGAGGCAATAAGACTTCTTTATGTTGCAGCAACTCGTGCTATTAGATATCTTTGCTTTTCTGGTTATAAAGCTTCCGAAGATAAAAAGGAAAGCTTAATAACTTCTTTGATGAAAAACAATTTAGAGGAATTATCAAATAAAACTTTAGACTTTGATAACTATTTAAAAATGAAAATTGCAGGTGAGACTGAAAGCCTAGAAGATGTAGATTTAAATGAAATTAAAACTAGGATAGACCACAGCTTTGATTACAAATCAAAGTTTATAGCAAGTGTTTCAAGATACCTGAGTTTTATGGAATGTCCAAGGAAGTATTATTTTAAATATATTGCTAAATTAGATGAAGATTATTTAATCGATGAAACTGAATACGAAGAAGATGAAAGAATAAAGACCAAACAACTCAAAGCTTCTTTAAGGGGGAATATTGTTCATAGCATACTTGAGAATATAGTAAGAAATAGGGATATTAATCTAGACGATTATGATTTTGAAATTAAAAGATATATAGATAATTTTTATATCATAGAAAATAAACTTTATAAGAATATACAAGGTCAAAGAATAAAAAGTGAAACAGAATTACAGTTTAGAGTGCCACTTTCAAACAGCACCATGTCTCTATTTGGAATAATGGATAGAGTGGATATACTGGAGGTAGGGGATAAGTATAAAGCTATAATAATTGATTATAAAACAAATAAAATTAATAATGAAGAAGATAAAAAAAGAGTTATTGAGTATTATAAACCGCAATTTGCAGCTTATGAGTTTGGCTTCAATAAAATTTTTAATAACATATATAAGGATATAGAAATATTAGGAATGTATTTATATTTATTGGATATAGGTGAGTATATTGATATAAAAATAACAAACGATGAAAGAAAAAAGATTACTGATGAATTAATTAAAACATTTGAATTTATAGATAATAGTTCGAAATTTGAAGTCTTTCAAAAAGGTAAGTGTAGTGAAAACTGTAAGTATAGTAAGATTTGCCTTGTTTAATGCATGTAGTACAAGGCAAGATACTAAACGACTACAACGACTATGATGGGAAAAAATGAAGGCTTGATGAAAATTGCTGGAGAGAGCTATGTGGAAATAAATACTTTAGATGCTAAAAAATTTGGTATTGAAGATTTGGCTATGGTTAAGGTAGAATCAAGAAGAGGAGAAATTAAAGTCAAGGCTCGAGTAACCGATATAGTAGATGAAGGTGTTTTTTTATGCCATTCCATTATGCTGAAGGAAGTGCAAATATACTTACCAATACAGCAGTTAATGAGGTAAGAAAGGAACCAGAATTAAGGGTGTGTGCAGTAAAAATAACGTTAGTATAACTGTGGAGGTACTGCATTTATCAAAAATCACTATATATTAAAGGAAAGGGGATTAAATATGGAAAGAAGAATGATAACGCCACCAGAAATGGTTGATGACGCTATAAATATAGGTATAAAAAAGGCAAAGTCTGAAACTATACAAACAGTAATTGGTGGTATATTGGCTGGTGCATATATTGCAGTTGGGGCTGTTGCTGCAGCTATAGCTTCACATAGTGTTGAAAACTATGGTTTATCTAAATTTATTGCAGGGGCGGTTTTCCCTGTAGGACTTATGATGGTCATAATATGCGGTGGAGAATTATTCACAGGGAACACACTACTACTCGTTGCTAACAAAGATGGTAAGATTTCATTATCACAGGTTCTTAGGAACTGGGGTATAGTTTATTTTACGAACATGATAGGTGCATTTTTAGTTGCTTATTTTGCATTTGCAAGCGGCACATTTGATGCTAATGGTGGTAAAATAGGAGGATATGCACTAAAAGTTGCTGCTTATAAGGCGGGCCTGCCGTTTTATAAGGCCTTGATTAGTGGAATATTATGTAACGTGCTTGTTTGCCTTGCTGTTTGGGCATCATACGCTGCAAAGGATATAGTATCAAAAATATTTGCAATTTGGTTTCCTATAATGGCATTTGTTATTAGTGGTTACGAACACAGCGTAGCGAATATGTATTATTTCTCAGCAGGAATTTTAGCAAAACTAAATCCAGCATATGCGGAAGCTCTAAATATTACTGCAGACAAGTTGGATAAAATAAATGCTACGCATATAATTTCAAATTTAATTCCTGTTACATTAGGAAACATTATTGGTGGTGGAATATTTGTAGGATTGGCATATTATTATCTATATAAAGTTCCACAATACAAAAAAGAAAAGATATCAATGTCAGCATGAAATTATAGGGATGTAGATTTACTACATCCCTATTTTGAAAGGAGAATTTTTTTATGGAACTTTTCAACTCTGCTGCTATTCTTTGCGGGGGGAAGAGCAGTAGGATGAGATATGATAAAAGCAGATTGATTATAGATGGAAAGTTTATTATAGATTTGATTAAAGATGAATTGTTAAAAGAATTTGCGGATGTAATATATATAGTTAATGATTTAAAAAGATTTGATTATGAAAAAATTTTTGTGGATGTGTATTTAGGATGTGGACCTGCAGGAGCAATATATACAGCATTACTAAAGTCAACTTCAAAATATGTGTTTGTAACTGCTTGTGACATGCCATTTGTTAATATCGATTATATTAATTATATGAAGAATATATTGATTAATAAAAAATGTGATTGTTTAATAACTAAAAAAGGTGAATGGATAGAGCCTTTATTTGCCTTTTATTCTAAAGATATGATTGAAATTTTTAAAAAAAACATAGAAAGAGAAAACTACAAATTATTTGATGTAATTAAAGAATCAAATTATTATGCTATAGAAGAGAAGGAAGCAAAAAAATTTTCAGCAGATTTAGATATGTTTTTTAATTTGAATTATCAAAAAGATTTAGAAGTATTATTTAAAAGATTTAGAAGGGTTGAGTATTATAGAGATAATAAAAAATTATAAAATAAAAAAGTTTATTAAATGATAATTCAACGAATTTGAAGATACTGTGGTTGTCGGAAAACCCTTAATATATACGTAAACATTGCAATTGACATTGCAAAAACATTAAACATAGTTTTAATAGGTTTTGTAAGAGGAGAAAGGATGAATATAAATAATTAAAGGGGGAAAAATAAATAAAAAGAAGCTGGGGGTATTTGTATGGGTAAGAGTAATGATAAGGATGCAAAATTAGGAATGACTAACAACAATGTATTTCAGCCGTTAGTTTTTCCATTTAGGGATATTGGGCTTTCTAATACTAAAATAGAGCATGATAACTACGAGGTTTATGTTGATGGGGAATTTATAGGAGAAAAGGTTTTGATTACGCAAAATGAAAAACCTGAAGATATAACAGCTTATTTAACTAAAGAAGGATATAAGGATTTTCAGTTCCAAGTGGAAGGTAACAAAATATTTATAAATACAATTAATAGAGAGCTTTCAGAAGGTATGAGAAGTCATCTTGAAGTTTATTTGAATATAAGATAAATTTGCGACACATGACTAAATAAATTGACAACTATCGATAACAAAAATAGCTATTTAAAATAAAAAATAGAATCATATAATTATATTATGTCGATTAGTAGCTAAATATTTAGAAAATAATATGCTATAAATCAACATTTTTTTGACACCCCGTCTGATAAAATGTAAACATATCAATATTTGTTGCGGGGTGGGGAGTATGAATAATGAATATGAAATTCGTCAATGTTGGGTTGAAGGAGATTCTTGCCACAGAATTCTATACAGATACTTTTTAACTGAAGGCGATAAGATAATCGACTATAATGATTTTTTTGTAAATGTTAAAGTTTACGGTATTAAAATATTGTCTCAGAAAGTAGAAGATGATAAACTTGTTGACATTTATGAGGAATACATAGAATGTTTATCTAACAATAAAGAAAAAGTTGTTGACCTGTTGGATTATATTGCAAATAAAAGTGTTTCACCTTATCATGCTGTAGATATACTTGGAAGCTATGCAGATGAATGGGTTGATGATTTTGATAAACTTTTAAAACAAAAATTTAAAGAATTTGCTATTGCTTAATATGGAGATTTTTCTCCATATTTTTGCTTTTTGAGTCAAATTCAGATATAATTAAATAAGGGGACGATATTATGATTATTGGAATAGGAACTGATATTATTGAAATAGATCGAATTAAAATTGCTATAGAAAGAAGCGAGCGGTTTAAGGAAAAAATATTTACAGATAACGAATTGAGTTATTTGAAAAATAAAAATGTTGAAAGTTATGCTGGATATTTTTGTGCCAAGGAAGCAATTTCTAAAGCATTGGGAACTGGCATAAGCGGCTTTTCGTGGAAAGATATTGAAATACTTAAAATTAATTCTGTTCCAAATGTTAGACTACATAATGCAGCACTTCAAATAGCAAATCAAAAGGGGATAAAAACTATTCACATTTCAATTTCTCATTCAAAAGACTACGCTATTGCGATGGCAGTTGCGGAGGGATGATTATGCTTGTTGTAAATTCTAGTGAAATGAAGCAGATAGATTTAAGAGCAATAGAAATATACAGAATACCTGGAATAGTGCTAATGGAAAATGCAGCTCATTCAGTGTTTGAGGAGATTGCAAAACTTAATCCTAGAAAAGTAGCTATAGTGTGCGGTCCAGGAAATAATGGGGGAGATGGATTTGCAGTTGCAAGGCTTTTAAAAACGCACTCTTATGATGTTGACGTGTTTTTTTGTTTTGATGAAAAAAAGCTTAAAGGAGATGCAAAGGTCAATTATGAAATTTTAAAAACAATGGATTTTAGCATTATAAAAGATATAGAATATTTGCAAAACAATATGATAAATTATGACTTAGTTGTAGATGCGTTGTTCGGAACAGGATTAAGAGGAGAAATAAGTGAAGAAAGTAAAAGGATAATTGATGTGATAAATCAAGGAAGATTCATCTTGTCAATTGATATACCTTCAGGAATAAACAGTGACAATGGAAAATCCATAGGGAAATGCGTTTATGCAGATATTACAATAACATTTGAGTGCAAGAAATATGGGCATTTATTGGGCGAGGGTAGAGAAGCTAGTGGCGCTGTTATAGTAAAAAAGATTTCAATTCCTAAGAAATGTATGGACGAACAAAACATTAAAACTTTTTCCTGCGACGATAAGTTCCCATTAAGTATATATAAAAGAAGGAACTTTGATACAAATAAAGGCGATTTTGGAAAGGTATATATAATTGGTGGAAGTTATAATATGTCTGGAGCTGTTATATTGGCATTAAAGGCAGCAATTAAAACTGGTTCAGGTCTTGTTTGTGGAGTTTACCCTGAAAGTATTATTGATAGAGTTGCAACACAAATACCAGAGATAATAAATATTCCTTGTGAAGAAAAAAATGGCTTTTTAGAAATTGGAGTTGATATGTTAAATGATATTATTAACAAAGCAGACGTTATTTCAATAGGCATAGGGATGGGAAAGGGTCATAGCTTGTTGGAAATGATTAAATATATTTTATATAAGTTTAAAGGATATGTTGTTCTAGATGCCGATGGACTAAACAATATTTGTGAGGATATAAGTTTATTGAACGAAGCTAATAGCAAAGTAATTATTACACCACATCCAGGTGAGATGTCAAGACTTACAGGTTTAACTGTTGATTATATTAACAGCAATAGAGTTGAGGTAGCCAAAGATTTCGCTAACAAATATGGATGTGTTGTTCTTTTAAAAGGTTCAAGCACAGTAGTTTCTAATGGTGAAGAGACGTATATTAATACTTCAGGTAATCCAGGCATGGCTACAGCAGGTTCTGGCGATGTATTAACGGGGATGATAACTTCATTGTTAGGTCAAGGTTATGGACTACTTGAGTCTGGTATTCTAGGAAGTTTTCTGCATGGCAAAGCAGGAGATGAGGCATATAAGCAATATGGATACGGGCTAACAGCAACTGATATAATCGAAAATGTGGGAAAATTTTTAAAATTTTGAACTAGTAATATATATTTCACCACTCGAATAAATATTTAGTGATTATATTTATTTGAGGGTGATTGAGTTGAAGTATAGACTTTTAATTGTTCTATTGCTTGTTTTGATTTTAGGATGTTCAAAAAAAACTGAATATGATAATGCCAAGGCAAAGCTTGAGAAGTTAAAAAGTTATGAAGCCTTAGTTGAAGTAGATATTTATGGGAATAAAGGAGTTTCGCACTACAAAACACAGCAATTTTTTATGGAACCCAACCTGATTAGAATAGAGACAATCTCACCCTCTTTTTTAAAGGGTAAAATATTAATTTTTGATGGGAATAAATATTATATATTTCACCCAATAATAAATCAAAAATATTCGATAGAAAAGGTTAAGGATGATGATGCCTTTATTTTTATGGGAATAATTGATAAAAGAATTTTCTTAACCCAAGATGCTAAATATTCATATAAGAAAATAGATGAAAAGGAATATATTTCTATAAAGGTGAATTTGGAAGAATCCTCACCATATAGAAAATATGCAGAAATATATGTTGACAAGGAAACGTTGCTCCCAAAAATTTTAGTTTTATATGATGATAAAGAAAATTTACGCGTAAATATTAATTTTACAGAATTTAAATATAACAAGGCAATTGATGACAAGCTATTCAAGGGGATTTAAATTCTCACAATGAGAAAAATATACAAAAGCAAAAATCAGGGGGGAGAACTATGTTCAAAGAAATAAGACCTTACTATGCAGAAATTAATCTGGATAATTTCAGACACAACGTAAGGGAAGTTAAAAGATTAGTTAAGGGAAGAAATATTTTTGGGGTTATCAAGGCAGATGGTTATGGTCATGGGGCAGCAGAATTGGCAAGAGTTTTAAGAGAAGAAGGAGTAGATTATTTTGCAGTAGCCGTAATTACCGAGGCATTAGAGTTGAGAAAATACGGTTTTAATGAACCTATTTTAGTAATGGGTTATACTCCTTCAACATTTGCAAAACAAATAGTTGAAAATGACATAACTCAAGCAGTTTTCAGTTATGAAAGCGCTAAAGCTTTATCGGATGAAGCTGTAAAGCTGAACAAAGAAGTAAAAATTCACATCAAGGTTGATACTGGTATGGGAAGGGTAGGTTTTTTGCCATGTGAGAGTTCAATACAAGATATAATTAATATTTCAAAATTAAGAAACATAAAGCTGGAAGGAATATTTTCGCATTTTTCCTCTGCAGATGAAAGTGATAAAAAATTTTCGTTTGAACAGTTAAATAAGTTCAATCAGTTTCTTGATGAACTAAAAACCAAAGGTGTGACTTTCGATATAAAACATATGGCTAATAGTGCAGCTATAATTGATATTGAAGATTCATATTTTGACGCTGTAAGGCCTGGAATTATGCTCTATGGCTATTATCCTTCAAAGGAAGTAAATATTGATAAAGTTGATTTAAAACCTGTAATGACTTTAAAGGCGAATATTGTTCATTTGAAGGAGGTCGATGCAGGGACGCCAATAAGCTACGGAAGAAAGTTTTATACGGCAAGAAAAAGTAAAATTGCAACACTTCCTTTAGGATATGCTGACGGATTCACAAGGCTATTGTTTAATAAAATAAATGTTATTGTGAATGACAAACTGGTTCCGGTCGTCGGAAGAATTTGCATGGACCAGTGTATGATTGATGTAACAGATTGCCAAGATATAAAGGTTGGCGATGAAGTAATTGTAATGGGAAATACAGAAAATATAAAAAATGATGCAGATGTATTTGCAGAATATTTAGGAACTATCAATTATGAAATTTTATGCATGGTTTCAAAAAGAGTTCCAAGGGTTTATTTTGAGAATGGCAATATAGTCAAAATTAAGAATTACGTTTGACATATTTTTTATTTGAATTGGAAACAATGTAAAAGAGAATATATTGCTACTTGTGGCAAAATTGAAGTAATGTTATAATTAATTGAGTATTTTAGAAGATTACATAGGTTAATTGTATTGGAGGTATCACTAATGGCGAATAATAAAAAAATCCTTGTTAGCCTCCCTGAAAATTTGTTGGATGAACTTGACGAGTTTGTTGATATTAAGACTTTTAAAAATAGAAGTCAACTTATTAGAGAAGCTGTGATTTCATTTATAAAGGAGCGAAAGAAAATAGATATGATTGAATATATGAAAAATGGATATAAAGAAATGGGAAATTTAAATATAGAGCTTGCTGAATATGGAATTGCTTTGGAGTGTTCTGAATTTGCCGAATATGAAGCAAGTTTGGCGGAGAGTGATAATTCAAATGGCTCAAGTGGTGAAAAGAGGAGATATATTCTATGCTGATTTGAGTCCTGTTGTCGGCTCAGAGCAAGGCGGGGTTAGACCTGTTATTGTTATACAAAACGATGTTGGTAATAAATACAGCCCTACCGTAATTGTCGCAGCAATAACCTCTCAAATAAACAAAGCAAAACTTCCAACTCATATAGAGATAAGCTCGGAGGAGTACGGACTTAATAAAGATTCTGTTATATTGCTGGAACAAATACGAACAATAGACAAAAGAAGATTAAGGGACAAACTAGGGCACATCAACGATGAACTTATGAAACAAGTTGATTATGCGTTAAAAATAAGCCTTGGACTTATTGAAATATAATTAAGGTGTGCCAGGCACTTAAGTAACTTAAACTTAAGTGCCTGGCACTATGTAAAAAGGAGGTAAGGTTATGAGAGATTTCCAAGAATTGAAGAGTATTGCCACTACAATAAGAAAAGACATTATTAACATGTTGACTGAATCTGCTTCTGGGCATCCAGGTGGTTCATTATCCGCAGTTGAAATATTAACTGCACTATATTTCAGCGAGATGAAGGTTGACCCTAAGAATCCAAGATGGGAAGACAGAGACAGATTTGTATTATGTAAAGGTCATGCAGCTCCAGTTTTATACGCAACTCTTGCAGAAAAAGGATTTTTCGAAAAGTCACACTTGATGACTTTAAGAAAAATAAATTCAATCCTTCAAGGTCATCCGAATATGAATGATACTCCAGGAGTTGACATGTCTACAGGTTCATTAGGACAAGGACTTTCAGTTGCAAATGGAATGGCGTTAGCATCTAAGCTTGACAATAAAGATTATAGGGTTTTTGCACTTTTAGGTGATGGAGAACTTGAAGAAGGCCAGGTTTGGGAAGCTGCAATGACAGCAGCACATTACAAATTAGATAATGTCACTGCATTCCTTGACCACAATGGATTACAAATAGATGGACGAGTAACTGAAGTTATGAATGTAGAACCAGTTGATGAAAAATTCAGGGCATTTGGATGGCATGTAATAGTAATAAATGGACACAGCTTTGAAGAAATATTTAAAGCTATCGACGAAGCAAAAGCAACTAAGGGTAAACCAACTATAATAATAGCAAACACTGTAAAAGGTAAAGGCGTTTCATTTATGGAAAATCAAGTAGGCTGGCATGGAACAGCTCCTAATAAAGAACAATGCGACAAGGCAATTGCTGAAATTGGGGGTGAAATTAATGGCTAATTTAGCTACAAGAGAAGCATACGGCAAGGCACTAGTTGAGCTTGGAAAAGAAAATATCAATGTTGTTGTGTTGGATGCAGACCTTTCAAAATCGACAAAGACTGCAGACTTTGCAAAGGTTTATCCTGAAAGGTTTTTTAATATAGGTATAGCAGAGGCTGACCTTATGGGAACTGCAGCCGGTCTTGCTACATGTGGTAAAATACCTTTTGCAAGCACATTTGCTATGTTTGCAGCTGGTAGAGCATTTGAACAAATAAGAAACTCAATTTGCTATCCAAAATTAAATGTTAAAATTGCAGCGACCCATGCGGGATTAACAGTTGGAGAAGATGGAGCATCACATCAAGCTATAGAAGATATATCGCTTATGAGGTCAATCCCAAATATGACTGTTATAGTTCCTTGTGATGATGTTGAAACTATAGCTGCTATTAAAGCTGCTGCTGAATATTACGGACCAGTCTATATTAGACTTGGAAGGTCCTCTGTTCCAACTTTAAATGATGAAAATACATATAAATTTGAAATAGGTAAAGCTGTAACTTTAAAACAAGGCAGCGATGTTACATTGTTTGCAACTGGAATAATGGTTAGCGAAGCTATGAAGGCGGCTGAACTGTTGGCAAACGAAGGAGTTAACGCAGAAGTTGTAAACATCCATACTATTAAACCTATCGATTCAAAGGCAATTATCGACTCTATTTCAAAGACTGGATGCGCTGTAACATGTGAAGAACATAATATTATAGGCGGACTCGGAAGTGCAGTATGTGAAGTTTTAGCTGAAAATAAGCCTGCTCCAGTTGTAAGAGTAGGTGTTAAAGATACATTTGGTGAATCTGGAAAACCGAATGAACTATTGAAACACTATGGTCTAACAGCTGATAACATAGTTAGAGCCGCACTAGAAGCAATAAAAAGAAAATAAAGTTTTATGAGGTTGCATCTTATCTTTGCAACCTCATTTGTATTTTAATCATATATTTCGCAGGGTTGTTATATATTCAAAACTGTGATATAAATAATTTATGAGAAATTGTTTTTAATGCAGGGGGATTATGATGAGCAGGTTTAAAGGTTTGTTTAGAGATATTATCATATCTATGGCAATAGGCGCTGGAATTTCTTTAGTTTTAGTGTCAATTTCCTGGGTAATATGTTTGTTTTTGTATAGGGGTGAAATAAACAGCACATTGTTTTTTATTAAAAACGCATTGTATTATGTAGGAATTTTTACTTTGTTTCTAAGCGCTGCTTTTTTTATGCAGAGGAATGCAACAAGACCACTTGAATATGAGGATGAATGGAAAGAGCATTTTAAGGTATTAAATTTAGGATTAGTAATTTTATTTATAGCAATAGCCATAACCACTACAGGAATGTTATTGCATTTCATCATTGAAAGAAGGGGTGGGCTAATATGATGAAGAAAATCAAGGAGTATATTTTAATTACAATAGGACTTATTTTTGTAGCAGCGGGTATAGTATATTTTCTTGTTCCAAACGATTTGGCTGCTGGAGGGGTTAGCGGTCTTGCTATGGTAATAAACTATTATGTGCCTTCGTTGTCAGTCGGAACATTTATGCTTATTGCTAACCTTGTATTATTTATAGTTGCCTTCCTACTTATAGGACCAAGTTTTGGAGCAAAAACAATTTATGCAAGTTTGGGATTATCGGGAATTATTTGGATAATGGAAAAATTTTTCCCTATTAGTCAGCCTCTGACTAATAACTTACTCCTAGAACTTATTTATGGAATTCTTATATCTGGTGCAGGAATGGGAATAGTGTTTAATCAGAACGCTTCAACAGGTGGAACTGACATAATTGCAAAGATTTTAAATAAGTTTTTTCACTTTAATATAGGCAAAGCCCTATTAATTTCTGATTTAGTTGTTACTTTAGGAGCATTAGTTACTTTTGGAGCAGAAAAGGGTATGTATGCTCTTCTTGGTGTGATTATAAACGGTTTTGTAATCGATGAAGTAATACAGGGCATTAATATGGTAAAGGAAGTAAAGATAATAAGCTATAGAAATGAAGAAATAAAGAAATTTATAATGGATGAACTTGGAAGAGGATTAACGATTTATTATGCTAAGGGCGGATTTACAAATGAAGAAAAAGAAATGCTTGTGGTCCTCTTAAGCAGAAGAGAATTCATAAGATTAAGGGAATACATTAAAGAGATTGATGACAGAGCATTTATAACAGTAAGTAATGTTCACGAGGTTTTTGGCGAAGGATTTAAAAGTTTTGATTGATATTAAAATAATTGTTTTGCGTCCCCTTAATATGGTTTCAAAGTGGCATCTTGATAAACATATGCTGCGAAATCATTTAAGGGGTAAACTTTTTGTTAAAAAATTTGTAGAATAAAAATTATTAAATTTTAATTATTTTGTGGTATAATACTTATAGTATTTAAGTCGAAATAAGGAGTTGTTTGTATGATTGAATTTAGGAACGTGTCAAAAGTTTATGGAAACAATCACATAGCGTTGTCGAATATAAATTTAAATATAAAAAAGGGTGATTTTGCATTCATTGTAGGACCAAGCGGTGCAGGTAAGACAACTTTTATTAAGCTAATGTTGAAGGAAGTTGAACCAACAAGTGGAGAAATTTTAGTTAATGGAATAAATATTACACAACTTAAAAGAAATAAGATTCCGTTCTATAGAAGAAATATTGGGGTGGTTTTTCAGGATTTTAGACTCTTATCTGATAAAACTGTTTATGAAAATGTTGCATTTGCGATGGAGATTGCTGATGCATCATCACGAGAGATAAAGAAGAGAGTTCCTCAATTATTAGCATTGGTTGGGCTTTTGAATAAAGAAAAATCTTATCCACATCAATTATCTGGAGGAGAGCAGCAAAGAGTTGCAATCGCAAGAGCACTTGCAAATAATCCAAGTATAATTATTTGCGACGAACCAACTGGAAATTTAGATCCAGACAATTCATGGAGCATTATGGAATTATTAAATGAGATAAGCAAGAGTGGGACAACCATACTAATGGCTACCCACGCAAAGGATATTGTAGACAGAATGAAAAAAAGGGTTATTGCACTTGAAAAGGGTGTAGTAATAAGAGATGAGCAAAGGGGCGTCTATGGCTATGAAGATTAGAAGATTAAAATATTATTTCGTCGAAGGGTTTAAAAATATTATAAGAAACAGGGTTATGGCTGTTGCTTCTATCAGCACTGTTGCGGCATCTTTATTCATATTAGGAATTTTTATGACTTTAACATTAAATGTTAATAGCGCAGTTAAAGAGATAGGTCAAACTCTTGAAATAAAGGTATATTTAAAGGATGAAGTTACAACGCTTCAAAAAAATAACCTTGAAAATGAGATTAGGAGTATAGATGGAGTTAAAGAAGTCACTTATATTTCAAAAGAACAAGCACTTGAGGAATTAAAGAAAAAGCTGGGCGAAAACAAATCTATAGCTGAAGGCTTTGAAATGGAGAATCCTTTACCACAATCATTTATAGTTAGAGTTGTAAAGCCAGAGTATATTTCAAATGTATCAAAAAAAATATCCATTCTAAGCGGCGTAGAAAAAATTTATGACGGTAAAGGCATAGTTGAAAAGCTAATTAAATTTACCAATCTTATAAAAATTGCAAGCTATGTTCTTATGGGATTATTAGGGACAATAGCAGCTTTTCTTATTTCGAATACTATAAAATTAGCAGTATATGCAAGAAGAAGAGAAATAAGCATAATGAAATATATTGGTGCGACGGATTGGTTTATTAATTGGCCTTTTATTATAGAAGGCATTTCATTAGGACTTCTAGGAGCTGCTACTTCAATAGCTGTGCTTTATTTAGGATACAGTTACGTTGTGTCAAACATTTCTACAGATATAGTTCTATTTTCTTTAGTGAAATCAGGAGATTTAATTCAGTTTATGTATACGAAATTTTTAATTGGCGGGATTGCAATTGGAGGTTTTGGAAGTTTTCTTGCTGTTAAACGTTATCTCGTATCATAAGTTTTAAGGGGGGTTCTAAATTGAACAAAAGATTAGTTGCGTTTGCTTTATTGATTATTTTTGCATTTGGATTAACAAGTGCCAATGCAGATGAACTATCAAATAAGAAAAATCAATTGAATGATGTTAAGGCTAATATAAATAACTTGAAAAAGAAAATAGGAAATATAAAAGAAGAAAAAGAAGATGTTTTGCAGAAAATAAAGGACTTTGAAAAAAAGATTAATAATTTGCAAAATCAGATATATGATTTAGATGATAAAATACAAAACAAAAAGGCAGAAATAAATATTACTAATAACGAGCTTGAAAATGCAATTAAGGACTTTGACAATGAAAAGGAACTTTATGCTAAAAGGTTAAGAGCACTCTATATGGAAGGTTCATTAGGATATCTTGATGTATTGTTCGCTGCTGAGAGCTTTTCCGATTTTATTTCTAAATATGAAATATTTAATAAGATTATAGATTACGATAAAAATTTATTGTTGGAGATGAAGGAAAAACAAGAAAATATAAAAAGTAAGAAACAATTGCTTGAAAGCCAAAAAAAACAATTACTATCTTTACAACAGGAACAAATAAATAAGAAGTATGAGGTAGCAAAGGCTACAGAAGAGCAAAAGGGATACTATAAGAAGCTTGAGGAAAACCAAGAGGAACTAGAAAAGATGCTTGATGAAGAATTGAAGGAATCTAAGGCACTTGAAGCTCAGATTAGGGCTTTACAGGAGAAGTTGGCTAAGAAAAATGGAGGTTCTGGAAAATACTCAGGTTCAAAAACAGGTATTTTAAAAGTCAGCGATATTGGTTATATGCCTAAACTTACATCTGATTACGGCAATAGGTTTCATCCGATATTAAAAAAATATAAAATGCATACAGGAATAGATATAGGAGTTCCAACTGGGACACCAATATATGCAATGTCGGACGGAGAAGTTTTAATTGCAAGCTATATGAATGGCTATGGTTATACCGTTGTTATTGACCATGGCGGTGGTGTAACATCTCTTTATGCCCATTGTTCAAAACTGCTTGTTCATGAAGGTCAAAAAGTGGACAAAGGGGATATGATAGCTAAGTCAGGAAGTTCAGGAAGATCGACCGGACCTCATTTGCACTTTGAAGTAAGAATTAACGGTAATCCTGTTGACCCAAAACCATATTATATTGTTGGACAATAAATTTTTAATAAAAGTGATAAAAAAATAATATAATAACAAGAGAAGAAATGACAATCGAGGTGTTTTTATGAAAAATATTAAACTTAAAAATGCAGTAATAGCCGTAGTTGTTACAAACTTAATTACTGCAGCTTTTCTAATATTTGTCCAGATACCATTCATAGGTGGCAAAAGGCTAGTGTCTGGAACTGAATACGAGTTTATAAAAAAGTATGAAAAATTAATAAAAGTTGAAAACATAGTTAAGAGTAATTATGTTGATAAAAACGAGATAAATCAAAACACTCTTGTTGATGGCGCAATTTCAGGAATGGTTGATTCAATAGGCGATCCGTATACTGTATATCTTGATAAAAAACAATACGAAGAACTTTTGACTCAAACAAGGGGGACCTATGGTGGTGTAGGCATTGTTGTTGGAGAAAAGGAAGGTAAATTAACAGTTGTAGCTCCAATAGAAGATGGACCTGCTGAAAGGCTTGGTATCAAAGCAGGGGATGTAATTTTAAAAGTTGATGGAAAAGAAATATCTGCGAAGGATATAGACAAGGCAGTTACAATGATGAGGGGAAAAGAAGGAACAAAGGTTATATTGACTATCTTCCGCGAGGGTAGAGGGGTTAAGGACTATGAGATCACAAGAGAAATAATTGTTCTCAAGACAGTTAAGAGCCAAGTGTTAGATGGGAATATAGGATATATAAGGATAACATCATTTGACGAAAATACAGCAAGCGAATTTAAAAAGGCACTCGATTCATTGAAAAATCAAAACATTAAAGGATTGGTATTAGATTTGCGTGATAATCCAGGTGGACTTTTGGATGAATCTGTAGCTATAGCTGATATGTTATTACCGCAGGGAACTATTGTTTATACTATTGACAATAAAGGTGAAAAAGAATCTTGGAAATCCCAACCCGATAATCTAGGATTACCACTTGCCGTGCTTGTAAATGAAGGAAGTGCAAGTGCTTCAGAGATACTATCTGGGGCTATAAGAGATTTTAAAGCAGGAACATTGATTGGAACAAAGACTTTTGGTAAAGGCCTTGTTCAAAACATAATCGATTTAAAGGATGGAACAGGTGTAAAGGTTACAATTGCAAGATATTATACTCCAAATGGAGAATGTATTCAAGGTAAAGGAATTATGCCTGACATAGTATATGATTTGCCAAAGGAGCAAAAGGAAAAGGAGCCTACTCTAGAACAGGATATGCAGATTAAAAAGGCCTTAGAAGTGCTAAAGGCTAAGTTACAATAGACGATAATATAATATCTGATATTAATAAGGTCCGAATAGATTTCGGGCCTTTGCTAACATTTTTATGGAGGTTTGTTATGGGGTTTATTAATCTAATTGTATTTGCTGTAAAAACATATGCACAGGGTGTTATAAGTTTTATTTTTGAGCCTGTTGCCTGGGCATTTTTATTTGTTTTATATAGTCAATATAAAAAAATCTACCAACTTCAGAGGGAAGTTTACTACGGTGAATCAAAACTTAGTGTTAAGGATATGGTGGTAACATCAATACTTGCTGGACTTATAGCAGGAATCGTAGGAAATGTATTTATGACTGCAGTAGGAATAACTTTTTCAAGGAGCTTAGGTTTAGAAATAGTTGTTTTAATATCCTTAGTTCTTTTGATTATTAATCCCCGTTATGTTTGCCTATCATATTCCGGCGGTTTATATAGCATTTTTCTAATTATTAGCGATTATTTGATTAAGAAGGGTATAATCACATCAGAATCATTTATTAATGCATTTGAATATATTAGAATAGATGTCCCTTCTCTTCTTGCAATTGTTGGAGTTATGCACCTTATTGAATCAGTTTTAGTTTGGTTTGATGGTCATAGGTCTGCAATACCAGCTTTTATTAAAAAGGATGATGAAATTCAAGGAATCTACTTGATACAAAGGTTTTGGCCAATACCACTAATTTTCTTCTTCTTAATGATGCAAAATGTTCCAGCCGGAGATTTAGTCGCTACTCCAGACTGGTGGCCGCTTGTAAAACCAACACTTGTTCAAATAGACGTTAAAAATTCAGTATTTATGGCAATACCTGTATTTGCTATGATGGGATATGGAGATTTTGCTGTTACAACAAATGTTGAAAGGAAAGTAAAAAGAACATCGTTGCATTTAGCAGTGTTTAGCATAACTTTAATTATTTTATCCTTGTTGGCAACAAAATACCCTATTTTCACAATATTAGCTGCTTTATTTTCACCAATTGCACATGAAGGGTTAATTCTCTATGAAAGAAGTAAAGAAAAAAAAGGAAAACCAATCTGGGTTAGAAGAGAAGATGGAGTTATTGTTTTGGATTCCATGCCCAATTCACCTGCTGGAAAAATGGGAATTCAGCCGGGCGATTTGATTGTTTCTATAAATAATCGACCTATCAAAGGACTTGATGATGTAATAAGCATATTTGATGACTATGTGAATTTTATATGGGTTGAAGTGTTAGATATTGATGGAAATAGGAAAATCTATGAATACAAGGATTACCAGAATGGGGTTAATGAACTCGGCGTTTTAACAATTCCCAAATATTCGTATAATGTTCCTATATTAGAGGACAGAAAAGGGTTGTTTGATAAATTAAAGAAAAGAAGAAAAAAGTAAGCTGCTAAATTAGGCAGCTTATTTTATTACATGATGAAATAAGACAGGTTGAATAGCTGGATAAGTTAAGTTATCAGGCAGGCTTTTACTTAAAGTAATTTCAGCTATTTCAAAATCAGGCAATTCACCTAATTTAAACACTTCTGCAATAAATAAAGCCCCAAATGTTTCGATACCTTCATTTTTTACTGAATATATACAAACAGGTTTGATAGTAAAATCAATTGCCCCAGTTTCTTCAATCAATTCACGCTCTGCTGCTTGCTCGATATGTTCATTTTCTTCTCGATGTCCACCTGGAATTTCCCAGGTTGTTCTATCTTTGTGTCTTACAAAAATCCACTTATCGTCCATCTTTGCCATTATTATAGCATATTTGAGTTGGTTGTTTTTCAAAATATCATACTCATGAAATCTAATATCATACATAATGTCGACCCCTAAAAAATATTGAAACTTTACTATTATTATAGAACGTTTTTAGAATAATTTAAATACTCATTACTATTAATTAGCAGTCATATATTAATTTATACAGAATAATATTTGTAATATATGTAAATTGGAGGGAATTTCAATGGAAAATAAAAATAGTAAATTATTCTATAGCATTATTCTTTTATCAATATGCTTGTTAATATCCAGTTTAGTTGTAAGTTATACTGCATTAAATATAAGCAAACAATTTGCATATAGAGAATCAAGATATAATAAGGAATTATTAACATTATCTGAAGCTTCAGAATATCTAAGTATTTCAGAAGAAGATATTATGGATATTATTGCAACAGAAGAAAAAATATTACATGAACAAAGTGTCTTTACGGGAAGAATGTTCCCATATATAAGAATAAATAGTAAGCTCTACTTTTCAAAGGATTTAATCGATGAATGGATCAAGGAAGCAACAGGCAAATCTTATGATACAAAGAAAAGAACTATATTGCGTTAATAAATATAGGAAATGCAAAAATATCTAAGCATCTGAGAAGATCTATTTGATATTTTTGTTTCTTAAAAATAACAAAGGCATTTTGAAGGGAAAAGCATTGAAAATAAAAAGGAACTTTTATTGAACTAATTGCATATTATAAAACATAATTCTATTCTGGAGGAGAATATGGTTAAATCAAGATACTATCTTGCAAGTGCAAACACTTCTGCTGGATTTGTAAATTATTTTGACTATGTTCTAAGGGATGCTCAGAGGGTTTATATTATAAAAGGAGGCCCTGGAACAGGAAAATCAACTTTTATGAGGCTTATTGGTGAAGACCTGCTTAAAGAGGGAATGAGCGTTGACTTTGTTTATTGCTCGGCCGATAAAGACTCACTTGATGCAATTGTTGTTAACGATTTAAATGTTGTAATCGTCGATGGAACCGCACCACACGTCATTGACCCTAAATATCCAGGGGCAGTTGAAAGACTTTTAGACTTTGGAGAATACTGGGATATAGACTATTTAAGAAGTAGAAAAGAGATTATTAAGTTCTACATTGACGAGATAGAAAATCAATATAAATCGTTTTTTAAGCATATGAAAAACGCAAAGGGAATACATGACAAGTGGGAAAAGGAATATTTAAAGGGAATGGACTTTAAAAAGGCTGATGAGATTACAGAAAAGTTGATAAATGAAGTTGTTAGAGGAAGAACGCATAAGAAATCAAAGGAATGGCATAGATTTGCAGGGGCTATGACGCCTCAAGGGCAAGTATGCTTCTATGAAAATTTAACTCAGGATATAAAGAATAGGTATATCGTAAAGGGAAGACCGGGCACAGGTAAGTCAACAATGACTAAAAAAATAGCACAGGCTGCCTTAAACAGTGGTTATGATGTTGAGTTTTATCATTGTGCATTTGACCCTTCAAGTATTGATATGATAGTTATAAGGGAACTTGATTTTGCTTTGCTAGATGGAACAGCACCACATGTATTTGACCCTCATGGAAATGATAAGCTTGTTGATATGTTTGAATGTATAAATACAGAAATAGTCCATGAGGACAAGGAGCCAATTAAAGCTATTGAACAGGAATATGCCGAAGAAATAGGAAAGGCAAAGAAGATATATTCTAATATTAAGCAACTGCATGATGAACTAGAGAAATATTATATTAATGCAATGGATTTCAATAATGTAAATGCTTTAAGAATCAGAATTACAAAGACTTTACTTGAAATGTATAAGGTAATAAAATAATATTATGTAAAAAAGGCATATATTGTTGCATTGGGCAGCAATATATGCCTTTTTTTACATTATTTTAGAATCCGGCGGCTTTTTTTACCATTGCCTGGTGCTCCTTATCAACGGCACCGTCTTTGTGCCTTGTGCTGTTTAAAAAGTGAATATCTATGTGGCCATCCATTCCATTTCCCTTTATTTTATCAAGGTTTTGTCCAGTTCCATAACCCCCTGAGCGATTATCTACAACCTTTAAAGCAGGAGCAGAATCTACTCCTGCGTGAGGCATTGCTGTCATGGAAGCTGCAATTCTTCTCCCGTTTACTTCAACTATGACAGGACGTCTTTCCCATGACCAACCGCCCCATATCTCTTTAATGGTGTTAGTATCATTTAAAGTCTTTGCCTCAACATCAGCGTGATTATGCCCATAGGTTCTAACCACATAGAATGACTTTTTGGTTTGTAAATCTATAACTCTAGCTGTTGAGCCTATAGCAAAAATATTGCTAACAGAACTCCACCAGTCAAGAAGCTCACCGTAACCATTAGAACTTCTTGAAGCTACCAGTTTGGTAGATGATTTTGACTTTGTTGAATTTGAAGTTCTTACCGTTTTTGTAGATGTAGCAGATATTCTAGTTGATTTTGAAGATGCTTCTTTTTTTGCTGGTTTAGCAATAATCTTCTTGGTTGAAGCAATGTTTTTTTCTGGAGCAACAACCTTTGCAGAAGCAACTTTAGTATTATCAATTTTGGATTTATTTTTATCAAGATTGATTGCTTCTGCTACCTTTGCCCTTTTTATACTCAATATATTTTCGTTCTCTATTGAGTTAGATAAATCTACAAGTTCTTTCTCAAAAGCTGAATTATTTAAAACTGAGTTTGATGATGAATTAAGATTAGTTAAGCTTGTCCAAGCTAATGTGCTAAAGGAACTGGCTGAAATAATTAGAGTAATAAAAATAGCTAATAGTTTTATCATTTGTTCCACCTCTCTAACGCCTACGAGGTTAGTTGTCGGGTTCGGGAAGAGAGCGTCCCTACTAGATAGCAATTTGAAAATCAAGTAAACAAACTATCTAGATTCACCCCAAAATAAATCCCCCGCTGCCTAATGGCATTCGGCTAATTTCTTTTTATATTATGCTTGAGATAAGAGGGCTTGTCAATAGAAATATATACCAGCAACTTACAGTTCTGCTAAAACGAAGGCTTTAACTTAACTTTAACTAGCTAAACAAGAATTTTCAGCAAATTATAACAAATCAAAAACAGAGTCGAAGAATGTTTAATGATTCATCAAAATCTATCAAGATTTATTATAGTTGTAAAATTAATTATATAGAGTAAAATATATGTGAGTTTGATTGACTAAATTTATAGATAAGTATATAATCAAATTACGAACAAATGTTCTTGAGGTGAGGTTATGGGTGAATTTAAAATAGTATCGAATTTTAAACCAACAGGCGACCAGCCTGAGGCGATAGATAAGTTAGTTGAAGGTATATTAAGAGGTGACAGGGCGCAGACACTTTTAGGGGTTACAGGCTCCGGTAAGACGTTTACAATGGCCAACATTATTGAAAGGGTTCAAAAGCCTACCCTTGTTATTGCCCACAACAAAACTCTTGCAGCTCAGCTATGCAACGAGTTCAGAGAATTTTTCCCTAATAATTCTGTTGAGTATTTTGTTAGCTATTACGATTATTATCAGCCGGAGGCGTATGTTCCACACAGCGACACTTATATTGAAAAGGATGCATCGATAAACGATGAAATAGATAAATTGAGACACTCTGCAACATCTGCTCTTTTTGAAAGAAGAGACGTTATAATCGTTGCCAGCGTGTCATGTATATACGGTCTTGGAGACCCGTTTGAATACAAAAACCTTGTCCTTTCTTTAAGAGTGGGAATGGAAAAAGAAAGAGATGCAGTATTGAGAAAACTTATAGATATTCAGTATCAGAGAAATGATATAGACTTTCACCGTGGGACTTTTAGGGTAAGAGGAGACGTTGTTGAAATTTTTCCTGCTTCATCTTCAGAGAAAGCTATAAGGGTTGAATTTTTTGGCGACGAGATAGATAGAATTACAGAAATAGACTATTTAACAGGAGAAATATTGGGAGAAAGAAACCATGTTTCGATATATCCTGCATCCCATTATGCAACATCCATGGAAAAGATAGAAAAGGCAATTGAATCTATTGAAAAAGAAATGGAAGAAAGATATAAATTTCTATTGGATAACGGAAAACTTCTTGAGGCACAAAGACTTGCGCAAAGGACCAAGTATGATATAGAGATGCTGAGGGAAGTTGGATACTGCACGGGAATAGAAAATTATTCAAGACATTTTGACGGCAGAAGTCCCGGGGAACCACCATATACTCTTTTAGATTATTTTCCGGACGATTACTTATTGTTTATAGATGAGAGCCATGTTACTATTCCACAGCTAAGGGCAATGTATGGAGGAGATAAATCAAGAAAGGATAACCTTGTTGAATATGGATTCAGACTTCCTTCTGCATACGACAATAGACCATTAAAATTTAATGAGTTCGAAAAGAAGATTAACCAGGTAATATTTGTGAGTGCTACGCCAGCAGAGTATGAACTTACTAATTCTACACAAGTAGCAGAACAAATAATAAGACCAACAGGACTTGTTGACCCTGAGATTATAGTAAAACCGGTCAAAGGACAGATAGATGATTTGTTTGGAGAGATTAATAAGACAGTATCTTCAGGGTTTAGAGTATTAGTAACTACCCTTACAAAGAGGATGGCTGAAGATTTAACAAACTATTTTAAGGAAGTTGGAATTAAGGTAAGGTATCTCCACTCAGATATAGATACAATTGAAAGAATGAAAATAATTAGAGATTTAAGGCTTGGGGAATTTGATGTTTTAGTAGGTATAAATCTTTTGAGAGAAGGACTTGATATTCCTGAAGTTGCACTTGTAGCTATTCTTGATGCAGACAAGGAAGGGTTCTTAAGGTCTCAAACTTCTCTTATTCAGACAATCGGTAGAGCAGCAAGAAACTCCGAAAGCAGAGTTATTATGTATGCTGATAATATAACTGATTCTATGAGGAGAGCTATTGATGAAACTAATAGAAGAAGAAAAATACAGATGGAGTATAATATAAAACATGGAATAACTCCAAAGACGATAATTAAACCTGTTCATGAAGTGATAGAAGCAACTAAGACAGCAGAGACCAAAGAGGTTTATATTGATAAGAATATGGACATAGATATGCTTATAAGGTCACTTGAAGAGCAGATGAAAAAGGCTGCAAAGGAGCTTGAGTTTGAAAAAGCTGCCGAAATAAGGGATTTAATTAAAGAACTTCAAAAACAAAAGGAAGGCAAGAAAAGATAGTATCTGGAGGTAAAATAATGTTTCAGGATAAAATAATCATCAAAGGAGCAAGGGAGCATAATTTAAAAAATATAGATGTTGAAATTCCAAGAAATAAATTTGTTGTATTAACTGGACTTTCGGGTTCAGGCAAGTCATCACTGGCATTTGATACTATATATGCTGAGGGGCAAAGAAGATATGTAGAATCACTTTCTGCTTATGCAAGGCAGTTTTTAGGGCAAATGGATAAACCTGATGTTGATTATATTGAAGGTTTGTCTCCTGCGATTTCGATAGACCAGAAAACTACAAGCAGAAATCCTCGTTCTACTGTAGGAACAGTAACTGAAATATACGACTATTTAAGGCTATTGTATGCAAGAATAGGTATCCCGCACTGCCCTGAATGTGGGAAGGAGATTAAACAGCAGACTGTTGACCAGATGGTGGATAAGGTTTTAGAATTCCCGGAAAAGACAAAGCTTCAGATATTAGCCCCAGTTGTAAGAGGAAGAAAAGGGGAGCATGTAAAGGTATTAGAAAATATAAAAAAGAATGGATTTGTAAGAGTAAGGGTCGATGGGGAAGTTTATGATATTAATGATGAAATTAAGCTGGAGAAGAATAAAAAACACGATATAGAAGTTGTAATAGATAGAATCGTAATAAAAGAAGGAATACAGTCAAGAATTACTGATTCTATTGAGACTGCATTAAAGCTTTCAGATGGACTTGTAGTTGTGCAGGTTGTAGATGGAGAGGAATTATTGTTTAGTTCAAAATATGCTTGCCCAGATTGTGGAATAAGCATTGGAGATTTAGAGCCAAGGATGTTTTCATTTAACAATCCATTTGGAAAGTGCCCAGAATGCGATGGATTGGGTGTATTGATGGAACTTTCGCCGGATTTAGTGATTCCGGATAGAGAACTTTCTATAAAACAAGGGGCTGTAAAACCTTGGGGAGTTCTTGATGAAACTGGCTGGACCTATGCAGTCGTAAGGGGATTATCAAAACATTATGATTTCAGCCTTGATACTCCAATTAAAGATTTAGATGAAAAAATAGTTAACATTATTTTATATGGAAACAATGGTGAAAAGTTTAAAGTTCAATTTACAAGAAACGAAATAAAGGGTGAAACAGAATATACATTTGAAGGAGTAATTCCAAACCTACAAAGAAGATATAAAGAAACATATTCACAGTATATGAGGGAAGAAATTGAAAGCTATATGTCGGTTAAAAAATGCCATCTATGCAAAGGGGCAAGGCTTAAAAAGGAGAGTTTGGCAGTTACTGTAGGAGGGCTTTCGATTGCTCAAATTAGCGATATGCCGGTTAGAGAAGAATTCGAATTCTTTAACAAACTAAAGCTTACTCAAAGGGAAGAGACTATTTCAAATCAAATAATAAAGGAAATAAAGGCAAGGCTTAAGTTTTTAATTGATGTTGGACTTGATTATTTAACATTATCAAGAGCAGCTTCTACTCTCTCGGGTGGTGAATCTCAGAGAATAAGACTTGCAACACAAATAGGGTCAGGGCTTGTTGGAGTTTTATATATACTTGATGAACCGAGTATAGGGCTTCACCAGAGGGATAACGATAAATTGCTTGGAACATTAAAGCATTTAAGAGATTTAGGAAATACATTAATCGTAGTAGAACACGATGAAGACACTATAAGGTCTGCTGACTATGTTATAGATATTGGACCAGGTGCAGGAGCACACGGTGGGAATATAGTTGCTGCCGGAACTCCTGATGAAATTGCGATGGATGAAAATTCAATTACTGGTCAGTATCTAAGTGGAAGAAAAAAGATTGAAGTTCCAGAAGAAAGAAGAAAGCCGAATGGAAAATGGATTGAAGTTATTGGAGCAAGGCAAAACAACCTTAAAAAGATTGATGTAAAGTTTCCAATGGGGGTATTTACTTGCGTAACTGGAGTTTCGGGTTCAGGAAAGAGCACTCTTGTTAACGAAATACTATATAAAGGAATTGCAAAGAAGTTAAATGGTTCTAAGTTTGATGTTGGAGAGCATGATGAAATAAGGGGAATTGAGTATATTGATAAAATAATAGATATCGACCAGTCGCCAATAGGTAGAACGCCTCGTTCAAACCCTGCTACTTATACGGGTGTATTTGATATTATAAGGGAAGTGTTTGCACAGACTCCTGAGGCTAAAATGAGGGGGTATAAGGCTGGAAGATTCAGCTTTAATGTAAAGGGCGGCAGATGCGAAGCATGTGCAGGTGATGGTATAATTAAGATTGAGATGCAGTTTTTGTCCGATGTATATGTTCCATGCGAGGTATGTAAAGGGAAAAGGTATAACAGGGAGACTCTTGAGGTTAAATACAAGGGTAAAAACATAGCAGATGTCCTAGATATGACAGTTGAAGAGGCACTTGAGTTTTTTGAAAACATTCCAAGGATAAAGACCAAACTTCAGACATTGTATGATGTAGGATTATCCTATGTAAAGCTAGGACAGCCATCAACTCAGCTTTCTGGCGGAGAAGCCCAAAGAATAAAGCTTGCATACGAATTGTCAAAAAGAAGCACTGGTAAGACACTTTATATTTTGGATGAGCCGACAACTGGGCTTCATATTGAAGATGTCCGAAAGCTTATTGAAATAATATACAGGCTTGTAGAAACCGGGAATACTGTTATAGTTATTGAACACAACTTAGATGTTATTAAATGTGCAGACTATATTATTGATTTGGGACCTGAAGGTGGAGATAGAGGCGGACAAGTTATTGCAACCGGAACCCCAGAGGAGATAATAAAGAATAAGAAATCATACACAGGTGAGTATTTAAAAAGATATTTATAATTTAAATGTAAAAAACAAGGCTTGCATTTGCAGGTCTTGTTTTTTACATTATAATAATGGTAAAGGTGGGGAGATAAATGAAAAAAATTATAATTGGAGTTTTTATACTTGGAATATTTATTTTTGCTATATTGGCAGGTCAAATACTGCATTTTGGATGGACAACAAAGCCTTTAAAATCTGACTGTATAATAGTTTTAGGTTGTAAAGTTAGAGGAGAGGAGCCGAGCTATTTTTTAAAGGAAAGACTCGATTTAGCGCTAAGTCTATATAATGAAGGCTATTCAAAGTATATTATAGTTACAGGTGGACAAGGAGAAAATGAAGATGTTTCAGAAGCTGAAGCAATGAAGAGGTATTTAATTAGATATGGTGTTGATAAAAAATTTATAATAGAAGAAGATAAATCTTATTCAACATATGAAAATTTATTTAATTCTGTGGATATAATGAAGAATATGGGATTTAATAGTGCTATAATAGTTTCAAATAAATACCATTTAAAAAGGGCATCTTTAATTGCAAGAAAGATAGGTATGAATGCGACATATTCAGGTTGTTATGTAAAAGAGTGGATTTGGTTTGAAACAGTAGGATTTTTACGTGAGATTATTGCCCTATTAAAATTCTATATTTTGGGTTCGTAGGTGATGATATGAAAGAGATTGCAATGATATTAAAGTTCGTCGTGATTGGATTAATTTATCTTGTGCTTTTCAGGATTATAAGGGTTATGTATTTAGACCTAAAGGGTGTAAAGCCAAAGGGTAATGTTAAAGAATACACTTTAGAGGTTATAGACGCTCCAGAAGAGACGGGGCTGAGCAGAGGGTCTTTTTTCCTGGTTCACAAAGTTCTTTTAATTGGTAGAAATGATGATTCGGATATTACAATTAAAGATCCATACATTTCAGGAAATCATGCAAAAATTTTTGTTAAAAATAATAATTTATACATTGAGGATTTAAACAGCACAAACGGAACATTCTTGAATGGAAAAAGGATAAAGGATTTAGAAGGTATTGATGATGGCGATATAATAGAGATGGGAAGAGTTACATTCAAGGTTGTTGTTTAGGGGAGATTTGGATGGAAAAATTAGAAAAATCGATTTTACATAATATCTATTTTATTATTCTGCTTTTATTCCTGATTTTATCACTATACAAAGGGAATTTTGAAATAGCACCGTTTGTATACGGAGCATTTTCAATAGGATTAACAGGATACGGACATTTTATTGTAAAACGCTTTTTCCCAACTATTGATAAGTATTTGTATATATTATCTGTATTCATTGTTCAGTTTGGGCTTGTAATGTTATACAGGCTTGATTTAGAAAGAGCGCTTAAGCAAATAACCTGGTTTGCAATTGGAATTTCACTTTTTATTTTTATTTTGCTTTTTATGCCTGAAATAAAGAAATTTGAAAAAAGTGAAATTTTTTTTGCTATATTTACGATTGTTATTATAACTCTGCCTTTGCTTATAGGAAGAGAAATAAAGGGGTCGAAGAATTGGATTCAATTTGGGAATTTTAGATTTCAACCTTCAGAACTTGCAAAGATAACCATGATTTTTTATCTTTCGTCTGCAATTAAAAGGATTGAGTCCTATAGGGATGTATTAAAAGTATCCATTCCTGTAATTTTATCGATAGCAATTTTTGTTTTGGAAAAGGATTTAGGCTCATCTTTGATGTTCTTTGGTATTTTTATGACAATGCTGTATATAGGGACGTCAAAGTTGCGATATATATTTTCAGGAGCTTTTTTATTTTCGATAGGTGGATTTATGAGCTATTTTTTATTCAGCCATGTTAGAAAAAGAGTTGATATATGGCTTGACCCGTGGAGATATAAGTTTGGAGCAGGTTATCAAATATGCCAGTCGCTGATTGCAATAGCAAGTGGCGGATTGTTTGGAACAGGGCTTGCTGCAGGTCACCCCGAGGTAATTCCAGAGGTATACACAGATTTTATTTTTTCCGCGATTTCAGAGGAATTTGGATTATTAGGTGCAATAGCACTATTGATGCTGTATTTGCTCCTTATTTATCGAATGCTTAGAACTGCGTTATACGCAAAGGATGATTATTCACGCCTTGTAGCCGTAGGTATTGCAAGTATGTTTGCGTTTCAGGTTTTTGTAATCGTGGGTGGAGTAACTAAGATGATTCCACTAACAGGAATTACGCTGCCTTTAGTAAGTTATGGAGGAAGTTCAATGATAATCAGCTTTGTATCGATTGGAATTTTACAGAAAATATCTGAAATGGGGAATTTAGATGAATGATGAAAGGCTTATTAAAAATATAAAGATTTTAATTATATTTTTTTCGATTTGTTTTTTTTCAATAATAGGGTATTTAACCTATTTTAATATTTTTGTATCTCCATCAGTTGTGATGGATAGTTCAAATCCGAGGATTAAGCTTTCTGAAAACGAAGTTTTAAGAGGCTCGATACTTGATAGAAATGGAAAGACAGTTGCCTATAGCAAAAGGGTAAATGGTGTCCAAAAGAGATACTACAAAAATGGAGAGGCCTTCTCGCATTTGATAGGTTATAATAGCTATATATACGGTAAGACTGGGCTTGAATTAAAATATAATGATGCATTGCAGGGAAGAACTTTTTATTATGATTTTATAGGAAGCATTTTTAGAAATCTTGCTCAAACTTTTCAAGGGGAAAAAAGGGGAAGCGATTTATTTATAACTATCGATGCAGACCTGCAAAATAAAGCCTATAAACTTTTAGGTAATGACAGAGGAGCAGTTGTGGCATTAAATCCCCTAACCGGAGAGATACTTGCGATGGTTTCTACTCCAGCCTATGACCCAGAAGACATCGATAAAGAATTTAAAACCTATAAAGAGGATGTAGATGCAAATCCACTTCTTAACCGAGCTATTATGGGATTTTACCCACCTGGCTCTACGTTTAAAATTATTACAGCAGCATCGGCGCTTGAAAATTTAAAAACAATGGATAACCAAAAATTTAAATGCACAGGCAAATTAAAAATAGGAAACTATGTTTTAAGTGATTTTAATAACGAAGTTCATGGAGCTATTGACCTGGAAAGGGCTTTTGAAGAATCATGCAATTTTACATTTGGAACACTGGGTATGCAGTTAGGATATAATAATTTAAATAAAACAGCAGAAAAATTCCTATTTAACAGGGAAATAAAAACTGATGATTTTCAGATAGGTAAGTCACAATACCAAATAGAGGATAAGAATAGCAAGGCACTATTAGCCCAATCAGCTATAGGGCAGCATGGAGTTGCAACAAATCCACTACATATGGCCCTTATTGCTGCTACCGTTGCAAATAATGGCGTAATGATGAAACCATATGTTGTAAAAGAAATAAAAGATAATTTTGGAGTAGCTTTGAAAATAAATTCGCCCGATGAGATAGGAAGAGCAATCGATGTAAACATTGCAGAAAAGATAAAAAAATATATGCTTGAGGTTGTTGAAGAGGGAACAGGAAAAAGAGCGAGAGTTTACGGAATAAACGTTGCAGGGAAAACAGGAACGGCGGAAATACCAAAAACAACCGATACACATTCATGGTTTGTGGGTTTTGCACCTGCAGAAAATCCTAAAATTGCATTTGCTGTAATTGTTGAAAATGGAGGAACTGGCGGGAAAAGGGCTGCTGAGATAGCAAGAGAAATTATAAGAGAATATTTAAAATAAATATTGTTACCTAAAAGATGGGCAATGACCCATCTTTTTTTGTGACAAACACTTGTTCGATAGTAAAAATTAGTATATACTATATGTAAAGTTTACATAAAGGGGAATAATCATGACTGGTAAAACCCATGTGGGAATAGGAGTGATGTCTACAGTTGTGTTGTCACAATATAATGTTGTAGAATTAACTTTAGGTGGTCTTGTTATATGCGCATTAGCTTCTCTTTTGCCCGATATAGACCATCCTAAGGCTTTTTTGAATAAATATATACTGCCTATTAAGAATAAATCTGTTAAGACGTCTATTTATTTTACAATTGGTATATTCTTTATTTTATTGAATTTATTTTATTTGAATATTAAATACGTTGAAATAATAGGCATTTTCTTTATTTTAACTGGTTTTTCATCACATAGAAATGGAATTACTCATAGTTTGGTGGGATTGATTTCGTTTAGTTCAACCTTTGGTTATGCAGCGAGAACCTATGGTTTTAGGGAATATATTGTCCCATTTTTTATAGGCTATGGACTGCATATATTAGCCGATATGTTCACTAATAGAGGTGTCTCACTGTTTTATCCTTTTAGGAAGAAAAAGTATAAAATGCCAATAACGTTTTCAGTAGGTTCATTTTGGGGAAACCTTTTTGAAGGGCTAATAATTTCAGGCGGATTGATATATTTGACGTTGAAATTGCCAGAAATATTATTGAATATGAAGTAAACAACTCAAGAAGTCAAGAAATCAAGTGAATGTCACTCATGGGGGTGAGTTTGTGTTTGACATTAAAGAAGCATTAAAAAATCTTCCGGATAGTCCTGGTGTTTATATAATGAAAGATGAAAATGGAGAAATAATCTATATAGGCAAGGCGATATCGCTGAAAAATAGAGTAAGGCAGTATTTTCAAAACTCTAAGAATCAGCATCCTAAAGTTAGAGCCATGGTTTATCAGATAAGGGAGTTTGAATATATATTAACTGATAATGAATTGGAAGCTCTTGTTTTAGAGGCCAATTTGATTAAAAAACATAAACCTAAGTATAATATTTTGCTGAAGGATGACAAAAATTATCCGTATATTAAAGTTACACTTACAGAGGAGTATCCACGGGTATTGATGGTTAGAAAGCTTGAGAAGGATGGAGCAAAATATTTTGGACCATTTACTGATTTAAGAGCTGTAAAGGATACATTGCTTTTAATAAAAAAGCTATATAAGATAAGAACCTGCAATAGACAATTATCATTTGGAACTCAAGTTGGAAGGCCATGCCTAAATTATCATATTGGCATATGCTTAGGGCCATGCAAAGGCGATGTTACAAAGGAAGATTATATGAAACAAATTGAAGATGTAATAAAACTTTTATCTGGGAAGCACGATGATGTGTTGAAGGACCTAGAAGAAAAGATGTTTAAGGCATCAGAAAATCTCGAGTTTGAACGTGCAGCCGAGATAAGGGATAATATAAATGCTATTAAGAAGATTCAGCAGAAGCAGAAGATTATATCATCTGCACTTGAGGATGAGGATGTTATTGCATTTGCTAAGGACGATGAAGGAACATGTATACAGATGTTCTATATCAGGGGTGGCAAACTACTGGGGACAAAAAATTTCTATTTCAAAGATATAGAAGAAAATGTAGATGAGCTAATATCTCAATTTTTGGTTCAGTATTATTCAAATGAGGAGTATATTCCAAGGGATATTATTCTGCAAAGTGAAGTTCCTGAAATAAATATAATCGAATATTATTTATCAAGACAGAAGGGAAGTAAGGTTAAGATAAAAACACCTAAGAAGGGAGACAAAAAAGATATAGTTGAAATGGCGCAAAGGAATGCAGAGGCAGCATTGACGCAGATTAAGGCTAAAATAATAAAAGAAAAGCAGAAAACTATAGGAGCACTTGAGGAGCTGAAGGAGATATTAGGTATAGAAAACATACCGTATAGAATTGAGGCTTACGATATATCAAATATCAGTGGGGTTGATATGGTAGGCTCAATGGTTGTTTTTGAAAATGGGGCTCCAAAGAATAAGGATTACAGAAGATTTAAGATAAAAAACCTCCAAGGACAAAATGACTATGCAGCATTAGAAGAGGTTTTGAGAAGAAGATTTAATAGATTTGTTGAAGAAATGAATAGCGACAAGCCAGAACACCAAAAGAAATTCAATATATTACCAGATTTAATTTTGATGGACGGTGGAGAAGGGCAAGTAAATATCGCAAAAAAGGTTTTGGAGGAATTCTCGTTAGATATCCATGTTGCAGGAATGGTTAAGGATGACAAGCATAGGACAAGAGGTTTGATTTTCCAAGGTAGTGAAATAATGATTTATAAAGACTCAAATGCATTCAAACTTGTTGCCAAGGTTCAGGATGAAGTTCACAGGTTTGCTATTGAGTATCATAGAAAATTAAGGTCAAAAAGTGTTGTAAAATCAAGCCTCGATGAGATTGAAGGTATTGGTTCAAAACGAAAAACAGCTCTTTTAAAGCATTTTGGAAGTATCGAAAATATTAAGAATGCGAATATTGAAGAACTTTCAAAAGTTGAAGGAATGAACATCAAGGCTGCAGAAAGGGTATATAATTATTTTCACCAGTAGTTAATTATCAAATTTATTAAAAAGTGATATAATTATAATAAGAAAGTAATCGTCAACAATATTAAGATGGGAGGCGATTTGATGAATCTTGCAGAAAAAATTTTTGATGATATTAGAACATTGCCAGAAAAGGCTCAGGCTGAAGTAATCGAATATATTGAATTCCTAAAATATCGTGAAAAGAAACAACGAGAAAAATTGATGGATCAATTTATTGATGAGAATTTTGAAGCTTTAAAGGAGCTTGCAAAATGATAATGCTTGAATTAGATGAAATTTTACTGTTGCATGAGAAGTTAATAGAGAAAACTGGAGGCAGCCACGGTATTAGAGATATAAATTTGCTGAAGAGTGCATTAGAAAATCCTTTCCAAACATTCAATAATCAAGAACTTTACATTAAAGTTGAAGAAAAAATAGCTGCTTAACCTACTTTATAATCAATAATCATCCAATGATTGATGGCAATAAGCAGCTGGGTGTTTCTCTTTTGGGAATTTTATGCAAATTAAATAATATTGAATTGGTTTATAGTCAAAAAGAATTAGTAGAATTAGGTCTTGGTATAGCTCAAAATAAATTAAAGAAAGAAGATATAGAAAATTGGATAATAGAACATGTTTGTAAACGTAATTTGTGAAGGAAGGTTTTACCTTCCTTTTGTTTTTGGAATGTATATGTATTGAATAAAAATAAGCATAGTGTTAAAATTAAAAAAGCAATTTAGGATAGAGGTGGTTATATGTTTGAAGTGGTTATAGATACACATACACACACTGTTGCTAGCGGACATGCATATAGCACGTTAATAGAAAATTGCACTGAAGCTGCAAAGAATGGAATGAAAATGATTGCTATGACGGACCACGGTCCAGCAATGCCAGGTGGACCACATATTTTTCACTTTGGAAATTTAAAGGTTATACCTGAAGAAATTAATGGTGTTAAGGTTTTGAAGGGTGTTGAGTTAAATATTATTGATTATAATGGTAATGTAGACCTTGATGATGCAAGATTAAGTAAGCTTGACTTTGTTATTGCAAGTTTACATGATGTTTGTATACAGCCAGGTAGTAAAGCAGAAAATACAAGAGCTTTAATTGGGGCGATGAAGAATAAATATGTCTGTGCAATTGCACATCCTGGCAACCCTGCATTTGAGATAGATATCGATGAAATGTTAAAGGCAGCCAAGGAGTTTAATGTTCTTATTGAAATAAACAACAGTTCATTTACAACCTCAAGACCGGGTAGTTACGATAATTGTAAGAGAATCGCTTACAAAGCGCTTGAAAATGGAAATATGCTAACTTTGGGTAGCGATGCACATATATGCTATGAAGTAGGAAGGTTGGATAAGGCTAAGAAGCTATTGCAAGAATTGGGCGCTGATGAAAGATATATAATCAATAGTAGTGTAGAAAAGTTTATGAAATTTGTTGAGGTTAAACGTAAGAGGTAAATTGTCAAACAATTCAAGAACTCAAGAAATCAAGTGAATGTCACTCATAGGAGGAGAAGGATGAAGTTACCGGAGAAGTTTTTAGATAGGATGAAGATGCTGCTGAAGGATGAATATAAAGACTTTTTGGATAGCTATAACGAGGATAGGTATCAGGGAATAAGGGTAAACACTTTAAAAGTTGATTATCAAGAATTCCTGAAGATTTGCCCATTCGATGTAAAGGGTGAGGTGCCATGGGCTAAAAATGGATTATACATAGAAGAGGAAAAGCCAGGAAGACACCCTTACCATGCGGCAGGACTTTATTATATTCAGGAGCCAAGTGCGATGTCGGTTACACCTCAACTTGATATTAAGCCTGGTGAAAAAGTTTTGGATTTGTGTGCTTCACCAGGGGGAAAATCAACTCAGGCTGCATGTTATTTGAATGGAGAAGGTTTATTAGTTTCAAATGAGATTAAATTGAAAAGGGCGCAGATATTGGTTCAAAATATAGAAAGGATGGGAATTAGAAACGCTATAGTAACTAATAACTCGCCTGAAGAGCTTGAAAAAGTTTTTACAGGATATTTTGATAAGGTAATAGTCGACGCTCCGTGCTCTGGTGAGGGTATGTTTAAAAAGGACAAGGATGCAGTAGTTCAATGGAGCATTGAAAATGTATTAGGCTATCAGTCAATGCAAAGAGGGATTATTCAAAGTGCTGCCAACATGTTAAAACCTGGTGGACTGATGGTTTATTCAACCTGCACTTTTTCTGTTGAAGAAGATGAATTTATTATAGACGAGTTTTTGAAAAAAAATAGAAATTTTGAATTAGTTAATATCGAAAAGAAAAATGGATTTGTGCCTGGTTTTTATGAAATTTTAGACAACATTGAGCTCAAAAAAGCTGCAAGGCTTTTTCCACACAAATTAAAGGGAGAGGGGCATTTTCTTGCTCTATTAATGAAAAAAGATGGAGATGTTAAGGACATTAAGGAGTTTAAAACCAATGTGAAAAGGCAAAACTTAGAAGAGTTCAATAGATTTGAAAGGGAATATTTGAACATTAAATTTGAAGATGAAAGGCTTTTGATGCGCGGTGATAGATTATACTATTTGCCTGATGAGGCGTTTGAATTAAATGGATTGAATGTTCTAAGGCCTGGAATTTTAATTGGAGAATTTAAAAAGAATAGATTTGAGCCAGACTACGCTCTTGCAGCGTCATTAAAGGTCAACCAAGCAAAGCTCAATATTAATTTATCTACAAAAACAAGCGATGCTGACAAGTATATTGAGGGGTATACATTAAACGTTGATAAACCCGACGGATGGTATCTTGTTGAAGTGGATGGATATTCATTGTCATGGGGTAAGGTTTCAAAGGGAGTATTGAAGAATTATTTCCCAAAGGCTTTAAGATGGTGACAAATAAATTGTATGAGCATATTATAATTTATATAGCTTAATACTTATCAGGGAGTTGAAGATATGAATTTAGATGTTGTAAAAAAGGAATTGCTTAATATTTTCAATAATAACATATTATTTGACGAGCCGATGAAGAATCATACTTCGTTTAAGGTAGGAGGACCAGCGGATATACTTGTTATACCTGAAAACAAGGAACAACTAATCAGCGCGATTAGGATTTGTAATGACCAATCAGTTCCTTTTATGATAATAGGCAACGGTTCTAACCTTTTAGTTAAAGATGGAGGAATCAGAGGAGTTGTAATTAAAACTTCACATCTAAACAAAGTCTGGGCGGAGGGTGATAGAATTTTTGCCGAATGTGGTGCAACTCTTGCAAAGGCTTCAGCAGAAGCGCTGAAAAATTCGCTGAAAGGTATGGAATTTGCATCAGGTATACCAGGAAGCGTTGGCGGAGCGATTTTTATGAATGCAGGCGCATATGGGGGAGAAATTAAAGATATTGTTGAAAAGGTTACAGCTGTTGATTTCAACGGTAATATCATTAATCTTTCTAACGAAGATTTGAAATTTGCTTATAGAAGTTGTATAGTTCAAAAAGAAAAATTAATCGTTTTGGAGGTTGAATTTAAACTTTCAAAGGGAAACTATGATGAGATTAAAGCTCTGATGGAGGATTTAAATAAAAGACGCTCAGATAAACAGCCTTTGAATTATCCAAGTGCAGGAAGTGTATTCAAAAGACCCGAAGGGTATTTTGCAGGCAAATTAATAGAAGATGCAGGGCTCAAGGGAATCAGTATAGGCGGGGCAATGGTTTCAGAAAAACATGCAGGTTTTATAATCAACTATAACAACGCAACTGCTGACGATGTTCTAAAGCTTATAAAAAAAGTTCAGGATGTTGTTTTAGATAAGTTTGGAGTAAAATTGGAAACAGAGGTTAAGATTGTTGGAGAATAGGGCTTAGCCCTATTTTTTTTGTTTGCAAAATTTTAAGAATAATGAGATAATTAAAATGATTGAAATTTTTCAAAAATTAAGGGGGATGTAAATGAAATTAAGAAGTGCCATTCTTCAAATGAAACCTTATACTGCAGGAAAACCAATCAGCGAAGTAAAGAGAGAATTAGGTTTAGATGATATTATAAAACTTGCATCGAATGAAAATCCATTAGGATGCTCCGAAAATGTAACAAGGGTTATCAATGAACTGTCAACTCAAGTTAATCTCTATCCTGATGCTTCTAATTTCGAATTAAAAAAAGAGCTTGCAAATCAATTAAATGTTAATCCAAATCAGATTTTTTTGAGCACAGGTTCAGATTCAATTATAAGGGCAATATGCTCAATTTTTATAGAGCAGGACGAAGAAAGCATTATGGGTGAAGTGTCATTTCAAAGATATGAAGATAATACAAAATTGATGGGTGGAAAAGTCGTTAAGATTCCAATGAAAAACCATGGATTGGATTTAGAAAGAATGGTTGATTCTATAACGGATAAGACAAGGATACTTTGGTTTTGCACACCTAATAATCCAACTGGCTCAATGATATCAAAGCAGGAGCTTCTTAGCGTTATAGATAGAATCCCTAAGGACGTAATATTTGTAATGGATGAAGCTTACTATGAATATGTCGATGATGAAAACTTCCCACAAACAATACCTATGCTTGATAAATATCCAAACATGATTATTTTAAGAACATTTTCAAAGGCTTATGGACTTGCAGGGTTAAGAGTTGGATATGGAATCGCAAGTGAGGAAATAGCTAAATATATTAACGCAGTTATTGGGCCTTTTGATGTGAATTTGATTGCACAGAATGCTGCATTAGCTGCACTTAAAGATAAAGATTTCCTGAATAGAGTTGTTACACTTAACAGGGAGGCACGTGAATATTTTTATTCAGAATTTGAAAAAATGGGACTTGAATATATTAAGAGTCAAGCAAATTTTGTAATGGTTAAAATTAATACCGACGACAAGCTAATCTTTAACGAATTATTAAAAAAAGGAGTAATTGTCAGACCTGGCTATTTATTTGACATGCCAGGCTGGCTAAGAGTTTCAACTGGAACAATGGAACAGAATAAAAGATTTATTAGTGCTCTAAAAGAAGTATTAGCATAAATTTGAATTAGCAATTTTATGAAATCCCATGATATGATTTTATCAGGCAGCTTTATTGAACCACTTAAAATAAGCGAAGCCTGTGAAATCATTCTTGGGATTTTAAATTTTTATAAGTATTTCAAAAAAAGGGATTGATACTTGTTTTATTTGATATTTTTTATGTAAATAATTATAATGTGTGTAATAACTTTTGACAATGTTGTTTATATTTACTATAATTAAATAATGAGAGTAATTATCAATTAGGAGGTGCGCCATGAAAGTTAAGATATTTGCTTTATTGCTAGTAGTGGGTTTAATTTTTACATCATGTGCTAAAACTGTTCAAAAACAAAACGTGATTTATACAACAATTTATCCTGTTTATTCAATTGCAAAATTTATTGCTGGAGATAAAATAGAAGTGGAAAGAATTGTTAAAGGAGCTGCTGAGCCACATTCTTTTGAACCTCAAACTCAGGATATTGCAAAAATGATAGACGCAAAGGCAGTATTATATTTAGGAATTATTGATGAGTGGGCAAAAAAGGCTTCAGAAGGTGGCAATGAAAACGTATTTAAAGTTTCTGAGGGAATAGTTTTTGTTGATGATGACCCACATGTTTGGACATCACCAAAGAATGCTATTGTCATTGCTCAAAATATTAAGAATGCGTTGATTGCAATCGATGAGCAAAATAAGGGCGTTTATGAAAGAAACTATGATGAATTTGTTGATAAAATGCAAAAACTTGATTATAAAATGAAGGCAGAAAAAACAAATTTTAAACGTTCTGATTTTGTTATTGCACATCCTTCATTTGGATATTTAGCAAGGGAGTATAATTTAAATCAAATTTCTGTTACTGGTCAGGAAGAGGTGGAGGAACCATCTCCTAAACTCGTTTCGGATATAATAAATTTTATTAAGGATAAAAACATTAAGCATATTCTTTATGATAGAACAGAAAATGAAAATATAATAAGACCGATAATAGAAGCGACTGGGGTTCAAAAGATTGAAATTTATGGAATGGGAGCAGTTCCAAGCGATATAGAAGAAAAAGATAATTTTATAACTCTAATGGAAAAAAACATAGATAATATAATAAAAGCATTAAAGTAGGTGTTTTAAATGATTGAATTAATCGACGTAAATTTTGAATTTCAGGATAAGGTGGCTCTAAAGGACATAAATCTTAAGATTGATAGGAGTGAACTTGCAGTTATAGTTGGACCTAATGGTTCAGGTAAAAGCACCCTTGTTAATGTGATATGTGGTATATATGCTCCTGTAAGCGGTAAAGTTGTTTTATTTGATAGAGAAGATTATTCAGAATTAAGAAAAAAAATATCATTTGTTCCTCAAAAAGTTTCAAGTTTTAATCAGCTGTTTCCAATAAGCGTCAAGGAAACAATTCTTTTAGGATTAGTTTCAAAGCGAGGATATTTCAGAAGCTATACTAAAGAAGATATGAAAAAAGTTGATGAAATACTTGAAATGTTGGCTCTTAGCGAAGTAAAGGATAAACAGCTTGGCAAACTTTCAGGAGGGCAGCAGCAGAGAGTTTTTATTGGAAAGGCATTGATTTCAGAGCCCGAATTATTAATTTTGGACGAACCAACAGTAGGTATAGATTCTAAATCGGAGGAGCTTTTATATCAACTTCTATTAAACGAAAAGAAGAAAAATACTACTATTGTTATGGTAACCCACGATATTTTTGCAATAAAAGATTACGCGGATAAAGTTATATGCATGAAAGACGGGCAAATATTAACTATCTGCAACGCTCAGGAGTTTTCAACTCAAAAATACAAAGAAATTTATGTAAATGACTAAAGGATGTGTTCATATGCTACAATATGCATTTATGCAAAGGGCATTTATAGCTGGAATTATTATTGCAATAATTGCACCTTTGATTGGAAATTTTATTATATTAAAACGTTTTTCGCAAATTGGGGATACTTTATCTCATAGCGCCATACTTGGGGTTGCAATAGGACTTTTAATTGGCTTTAACCCTCTTTTTGGTGCTCTTCTTTCGACTATACTTTTTGCAATTCTACTTGAAAGAATAAGAAAGGGATTTAAAGGTTTTGCTGAGATTTCACTGTCAATAATTACAATGGCATCACTTGGTTTATCTGCAATTATTTTTAGCAGACTGAAAAGCTCTGCAAATGTTATGAATTACTTATTTGGAAGTATTGTTGCAATTTCTAAAAGCGATATTTATATTATATTATCGATTGCTATTCCAACAATTTTTATTACATATTTATTGAAAAAGGAATTATTATATATTTGCTTTGATGAGGATGGAGCTTATGTTTCTGGAGTTAATGTGAAATTATTAAATTTAATTCTAAATATACTTGTTGCTTTAGTTGTAGGCATATCGATAAGAATAGTAGGTGGATTTTTGATTTCAGCGTTATTAGTTGTTCCAGGCGCTATAGCAATGAAGCTTGCAACAAATTTTAATAGGCTTCAAATATTATCTATAATTATATCAATTTTTGCGGTTATAAGTGGAATTATTTTGTCATTTTATTTTAATATCTCTCCTGGAGGAAGTATTGTTATTGTTTTTACAATTCTTTTTGTCCTGGCTGAGTTTTTGAAGAAAAGGGTATAACAGAAATAAAAAAATAGTTATAAAAGACATGCAAACTTATAAAAATACTTGCATGTCTTGTTTATTTTTTATTCAAAAAATGTGATATAATAATATAAATACCCTTTTTAACGGAGGAATGAATATGAAGGTAACTGCTGATTATCATACTCATACTATATATAGCCATGGAAAGGGGACGATTAGAGATAATGTAGTAGCTGCAATTAATAAAGGCCTAAAGAGAATTGTTATAGCAGACCACGGGCCAGGTCATTTAACCTACGGAGTTTCTAGAAAAGGCTTGAAGAAAATGAGACAGGAGATAGATGCACTTAAAGAGGAGTTTAAAGATATAGAAATTCTTCTTGGCGTTGAGGCCAATATTATAAATTTAAATGGCGACCTCGATGTTGATGATGATGTCCTTAAAACGATAGATATTTTACTTGCGGGTTTTCATAACGGAGCAATGTTTAGCACACTAAAGGATTGGAACGAAATTTTTATAAAAAATAAAATTTCAAGAATGCTTCCAATTTGGAGAGATGAATGCAGAATAAACAATACGATAGCTGTTGTTAAGGCACTTAGAAAATATAATATAGCTATATTGACTCATCCAGGTGCAAAAATGGATATTGATACAAGAGAGGTTGCAAAAGTTGCAGCAGAAACAGATACTTTACTTGAAATTAACAGTAGTCATGGTTTTTTAAATGTAGATTATGTTAAAATTGCGATGAAGGAAAAAGTAAAATTTGTTATAAACAGCGATGCGCATAAACCTTCAGATGTTGGAAATGTTGATAATGGGATAGCAATAGCGTTAAGAGCAGGATTGCCATTTGATAGAATAGTTAATATTGAAGAATAGGCTTTTGGCCTTAAGGGGGAATTTGAATGAATTTTGTTATAGTAACGGGGCTTTCAGGTGCAGGCAAATCTCAAACTGTGAGATTTTTAGAGGATTTTGGTTACTTTTGTATTGATAATTTACCTCCATCCTTGATACCAAAATTTGCAGAAATTTGCTCGCAGACGCAGGGCAAAATAGAAAAGGTAGCTATAGTAATAGATATTAGAGGAAGGGAATTCTTCAATGACCTGTTTAAGAGTTTAAAAATGCTTCAAAATATGGGATATAATTACGAAATATTATTTTTAGAGGCAAAGGATGAGGTTTTGGTTAAAAGATATAAGGAAACAAGAAGGAATCATCCGCTTGCACACGATGGGAATATATTTGAAGCAATAACAAGGGAAAGAAACAAATTATCAGAAGTTAGGAATCAAGCAAAGCATATAGTTGATACAACGGACCTTTTACCAAGGCAATTAAGAGAAGAACTTGAAAAGATATTTGTGGAGGGAGAAACATTTGAAAGTCTTGTAATCACGGTATCTTCCTTCGGTTTTAAATATGGTATCCCAATAGATGCCGATATTGTATTTGATGTCAGATTCCTTCCAAATCCTTATTATATAGAGGAGCTAAAGAGGTTTTCGGGGCTTGAAGATAATATAAGAGATTATGTTCTTCAGTGGCCGGAGGCAAATGAATTCCTTAATAAAATAAATGAAATGCTGGAATTTTTAATACCGCATTATATTAAAGAGGGTAAATCAAGGCTCGTTATTGCAATAGGATGCACTGGAGGAAGGCACAGGTCGGTTGTTCTTGCGAGTGAAATATTTAATAGCTTGAAAAAAAATGGGCATACAGTTTTAATAACTCATAGAGATATAGGAAAAGACGTATCAGGAGAGATTAAAAGATGAGTTTGTTTGATTGGATTAAACCAGGTTTAAACTTAAAAAGATGGATTATAATGGGGACTTTAGGGGTATTGGTATTTATATTAGGTGTCTCTAAGCTACTTTTCAGGGGAGCTATTTTTGACTGGTATTTTTTGCTCTATTTATACATTACGATTATAGGTATTATGTTCATCTATATTTCAACAAAATTTATTTTTAAGAGCATATTTGCTCTTTTTATGGGAGCTGCTAATAACAATGGATTAAACAGGCATAAAATTGAAGAACTTTTATACGAACAAAGACTGTTGATAAGAGGACCGCGGATTGTAGCGATTGGAGGGGGAACCGGACTTAGCACTATGCTAAGAGGTTTAAAGGAATATACCTCAAACATTACAGCGATTGTTACTGTCGCTGATGATGGCGGCGGCAGTGGAGTTCTAAGAGAATCCCTTGGGATACTGCCTCCTGGGGATATCAGAAACTGCCTTGTCGCACTTGCTAATACTGAACCTTTAATGGAGGAATTGATGCAATACAGGTTCAAGGAAGGGAATTTAAAAGGTCAAAGCTTCGGCAATTTATTTATTGCGGCTATGAGTGGAATATCATCAAATTTTGAAGAGGCAATAAAAAAGATGAGCGATGTTTTGGCGGTGCAGGGGAAGGTTTTTCCGGCTACATTATCCAATGTCACCCTTTGCGCAAAACTTGAGGATGGAAGCATCGTAAGAGGGGAATCGAAGATTCCAGAAGCTGCGCTTGAGAAAAAAACAAAGATTGAAAGTATTTATCTTGAACCTGGGGATGTAAAACCACTTGAGGAAGCAATTATGGCAATTGAAAGCGCTGATTGTATAATTATGGGGCCAGGAAGCCTTTATACCAGCGTCCTTCCAAACCTTGTAATAAAGGAAATTGCTGAAAGTGTGAAAAACTCAAAGGCTATAAAAGTTTATGTATCGAATATAATGACTCAACCTGGAGAAACAGATGGATATAAATTATCAAATCATCTTGAAGCCATAGAAAAGCATTGTGGAAAGGGAATAATAAACTACGTTATTGCGAACAATGGGAAAATACCTGAGGAATATTACGAAAAATATATAAACGATGGTCAGTATATTGTGGAGACTGATTTAGAAAATATAGATGATGATATATTTGTAATTCAGGAGAATTTTGTGGATATAAATAAATATGGTTATCTTAGACATAATACTAGAAAATTAGCAAATACAATTATGAGACTTGTATTAAAGCAAGTATTTCCTAAGAATAGAAGAAGAATATTAGATTATTATTATCTTTCAGAAAAAATAAAGGATAAAACGGAGGTGTAAAAGTGTCCTTTTCTTCAAATGTTAAAAATGAACTTTGTAGAATCACTGATGATAAAGAATGTTGTATGACTGCAGAATTATCAGCAATAGTTAGATTGAGCGGAATCATCAATATTAATGCAAAACAGGGGTTGAGCTTTAGAATTACAACTGAAAATCCTGCTATAGCAAGGAAGGTTTTTTCTTTGCTAAAATCTTTATTCGATGTCCATGCTGATATTTTGGTAAAAAAGAATAACCTGCTAAAAAAGAACAACATTTACTATATAGTTGTAAATTCTGAGATGAAGGCCCAAAATATTTTAATCAAACTTGGTATTCTAAGGGAAGGACATGAGGGCAGTATTAGCTTTAACAACAAGATAGGCAGTGAAGTTATTAAAAAGGCTTGCTGCAAAAAGGCATATATAAGGGGAGCGTTTTTAGCATCGGGCTCAATTAGCAATCCAGAAAAAACTTATCACCTTGAATTTGTATCTAATAGCTTTGAACAAGCTGAAGATTTGATGAAACTACTAAACTCATATGACCTTGGTGCAAAGATAATTCAAAGAAAAAACAATTATGTTGTATATCTTAAAGAAGGAGACAAGATAATTGACCTTTTAAATATAATAGGTGCGCACGGTGCGCTGCTTGAACTTGAAAATGTTAGAGTATATAAAGAGATGAGGAATAATGTCAACAGGCTAGTAAATTGCGAAACTGCAAACTTAAACAAAACAGTGGATGCTGCAGTTAGGCAAATTGAATCTATAAATATGATTAAGGAAAAAATAGGACTAAGGAAGTTACCACCTAATTTAAGAGAGGTTGCGGAGTTGAGACTTAATTATCCTGATATATCACTAAAGGAATTAGGGCAAATGCTAAACCCGCCTATTGGTAAATCGGGTATAAATCATAGATTAAGGAAAATTGAAAAAATAGCCGAAGAACTTAGGGATGAATAGGAGCTGATTAGATGTCTAAGCATGATGAAATCATCAAACACATTTCCAACCTTAAGATAGGAACAAAAATTTCTGTGAGAACAATTGCAAATGAATTAAATGTTAGTGAAGGAACGGCATACAGGGCAATAAAGGATGCAGAGAATTTAGGATTAGTAAGTGCTGTTCCAAGAATAGGAACCGTTAGAATTGAAAAAACAACTAAAAGAAATATTGAAAAACTAACTTATGCTGAAGTTGTAAATATTGTTGAAGGTCAGATATTGGGAGGAAAAGAAGGTCTATATAAGACATTAAACAAATTTATAATTGGAGCTATGACATTGGATGCTATGGAAAGGTATATTACACCAGGTAATCTTCTAATTGTCGGCAATAGAGAAGAAGCACAGAAACTGGCACTTGATAATGAATGTGCTGTTTTAATAACAGGAGGCTTTGGTTGTAGTGATGAGATTAGACAATATGCTAACGAAAAACAGCTACCCATAATTTCCTGCGATTACGATACATTTACAACGGCTTCTATGATAAATAAGGCACTTGCAGAAAATTTGATAAAGAAGGATATAATATTAGTTGAAGATATAATGAAGGGTGAAATAATTTCTGTTAATTTAAATTCAAAGATTAAAGATGTTAAAGAGATAATGCGGGAATCAGGAATTGAAGTTATTCCTATATTGAACGATGAAGAAAAAATAGTAGGTTTAGCTACCGAAAGAGAAATAAATAATTATCATAATGAAAATGAAGTAGTATCTAAGATAATGAACAAAAACGTTGTATTTGTAACGCCAAAGACATCAGTTGCATATGCAGCGCATATTACAATCTGGGAAGGCATAAAGAATATACCAGTAGTAGATGGCAAAAAATTAGTCGGACTAATTAGTAGACAAGATATCATCGCAGCGCTTCAACAGGCAAGTGGACAACCTCAGTTTGGAGAAACAATCGATGATATGATAATAAAAAACTTTGATTGTGAGGAAATTGATGGCGGTTTTAAATATTACGGTAAAATTTCACCTGAAATGCTAAGTCCTATTGGAACTGCAAGCTGGAATACATTATCTATGATTATGTCTACTTTAGGTTCACTTGCATTAAAGCACAATAATAATATAAATGTTTCTGTAGATTCATTCTCGGTTTATTTTATAAAACCAGTTCAACTTGACTCTAAAATACAGATATTGGTTAAATGCATAGATAGCAGCAAAAATTATGCTAAGGTAGAAATAGAGATGATTTCAGAATCCGACAAAGAAGTAGTTGGGAAAGCTCTTTTAAGCGCCAAGATATTTAGAAAGTAGGTGGAATGAACATGAGTTTTGTTCATCTTCATGTTCATAGCGAATATAGTCTTCTTGATGGTTCGAGCAGAATTGAAAATTTGGTCCAAAAAGCAAAAGAATTAAATATGGATGCTATTGCACTTACGGACCATGGAGCTATGTATGGGGTTATTGATTTTTATAAAACATGCAAAGCTCACGGAATAAAGCCTATAATAGGTTGCGAAGTTTATGTTGCTCCAAGAAGAATGATTGATAAGGTTTCGGGAATAGACAATGAGTATTACCATCTGATTTTGCTTGCTAAAAATAACGATGGATACAAAAATTTAATGAAAATCGTATCGGCTGGATGGATTGAAGGATTTTATTATAGACCAAGGGTTGACATTGAAACGCTTGAAAAATATTCTGAAGGTTTGATAGCGCTATCGGCATGCCTTGCAGGGGAAGTTCAGGAGCTTATATTAAAAAATAGATACGAAGACGCTAAGGCAAAGGCAATTCAGTATGAAAAAATATTTGGCAAGGGAAATTTTTATCTGGAACTTCAGGACCATGGTATGGACGAGCAAAAGGCAGTTAATGAGTATTTGATAAGGATGTCAAATGAAACAGGCATTCCTCTTGTTGCAACCAATGATGTTCATTATGTCAACAGGGAGGACGCTGCTGCCCATGAGATACTATTGTGCATTCAAACTGGCAAGACTATAGACGATGAGGAAAGGATGAAATTTCCTACTGATGAGTTTTATTTAAAATCGCCTGAAGAGATGGAGGAGTTGTTTGAATTTGTCCCTGAGGCGTTGGAGAACAGTGTGAAAATAGCAGACGAATGCAATGTTGAATTTGAGTTTAATAAGACAAAACTTCCTAAGTTTGAAACACCCGAAGGAAAGAATTCCAACGAATTTTTAAGAGAACTTTGTTTTAAGGGATTGAATGAAAGATATGAAAAACCATCGGATATGTTGATTGAGAGGTTGAATTATGAGCTTGATGTAATTGAAAGAATGGGGTATGTCGATTATTTCTTAATAGTTTGGGATTTTATTAGATTTGCACGTGAGAATGATATAATGGTTGGACCAGGCAGAGGCTCGGCTGCAGGTTCAATAGTAGCGTATACGCTGGGTATAACTAAGATAGACCCTATAAAATATAATCTTCTTTTTGAAAGATTTTTGAACCCAGAAAGAATAAGTATGCCGGATATAGATTCAGATTTTTGTTACGAGAGACGTTCGGAAGTTATCGATTACGTATTTAACAAATATGGTAAGGATAGGGTTTCACAGATAATTACTTTTGGAACTATGGCAGCAAGGGCGGTTATTAGGGATGTAGGAAGGGCGCTTAACTATTCCTATGCTGAAGTAGACACAATAGCCAAAATGATTCCTATGGAATTGGGGATGACTATCGATAAGGCGCTTGATATGAACGTAGAATTGAAGAATGAGTATGAAGAAAATGCTCGAGTTAAGCACCTTATTGATATAGCGAGAAAGCTTGAGGGATTGCCGAGGCATTCATCGACTCATGCTGCAGGCGTTGTAATATCTTCGCTTCCGCTAGTAGAATATGTTCCACTATCAAAAAACGAAGATACAATAACTACTCAGTTTACAATGACGATACTTGAAGAAATTGGTCTATTGAAAATGGACTTTTTGGGACTTAGAACATTAACGGTGCTAAGGGATGCAGTTGAATTGATATATAAAAACAAGGGCATTAAGCTTGATTTAGATAAAATAGATTTTGAGGATAAGAGTGTCTATGAAATGATTGGACAGGGTAAAACGGAAGGTGTATTTCAGCTGGAATCTTCAGGTATGACAAGTTTTATGAAGGAGTTGAAACCAACTTCGCTTGAAGACATTATTGCAGGGCTTTCACTTTATAGACCAGGTCCTATGGACCAGATTCCAGAATATATTAAAAATAAAAACAATCCAGATGGAATTCAATATATTGATGAAAAGCTAAAGCCAATTCTTGATGTAACATACGGTTGTATAGTTTATCAAGAACAGGTTATGCAGATAGTTAGGGACATCGGTGGTTATTCGCTCGGAAGGTCTGACCTTGTAAGAAGAGCAATGTCTAAGAAGAAACACGAAGTTATGGAAAAGGAACGTAAGAACTTTATATATGGACTTGAGGATGAAAATGGAAATATAATCGTTCAAGGGGCCATAAGAAATGGAGTTAAGGAAGAAGTTGCGAACAAAATATTCGACATAATGATGGATTTTGCAAGTTATGCGTTTAATAAATCTCATGCTGCTGCTTATGCCGTAGTAGCTTACCAGACGGCATACTTAAAAAAGTATTATCCTGTAGAGTTTATGTCAGCCCTATTAACAAGCGTTATGGGTAATACTGATAAAGTAGCCTTTTATATCAATGCGTGCAGAAAAATGCATATTGAAGTTTTACCTCCTGATATCAATGAAAGCTTTGAAAACTTCTCTGTCTCTGGCAATAAAATCAGGTTCGGGCTTGTTGCGGTAAAAAATGTTGGGAAGGGAGCTATTCAGTCTATTATTGATGCACGAGAAAAGGGAGGCAAATTCATAAGCTTTAGAGATTTCTGTGAAAGAGTAAATTTATCTGAAGTAAATAAAAAGAATATTGAAAGTTTAATTAAAGCTGGAGCATTTGACAGCCTTGGATTGAAAAGGTCGGTATTGATGAACAACTATGAAAAAGTGGTCGATTCAATTATAAATGAAAAAAAGCAACTTATAGATGGGCAAATAGGATTTTTTCAGAGCGAATTTTCTTCTATAAAAAAGGACGATTTTCAGGACATGAAGGAGTTTGACAGAAAATATTTGCTGACAATGGAAAAGGAAATGCTTGGGCTTTATATAAGTGGGCATCCTCTTGAGGATTACGAAAATGAACTTGAGCTAATGACAAATACAAGAATATCGGACATATTTTCAATTGGTGCTGAAGAAAATGAAGTTGTTGATATTAAAGTTCACGATGGTCAAAAGGTAGTTATTGGTGGCATTATAAGCGAAGTTTCAATTAAATCAACAAGAAAAAACGAAATAATGGCATTTGCAAAGGTTGAGGACAGCTATGGAACAATAGAAATTTTGATTTTCCCTAAAATTTATCAAAAAACAAGCAAGTTTATAATTGAGGATAACATAGTAGTTATAAAGGGAAGGGTAACGATAAGAGAAGAAGAGCAGCCTAAAATAATTGCTGAGGAAATTGAGCCGCTTAAAAATATAGAGACAAGGGTTAATAAAATATATTTAAGGCTTGATGATAAGATATGGAAGGAGCAGTTTAATAAGATAAAATCGAAGCTCGCTCTGCACAGAGGAAATAATCCTATATATGTTGTTCTTAAAAATTCCAAACAGACATTTATGGCTTCAAGGGATTTCTGGATTGAAGCAAACGATGAAATACTGAATTATCTTAAGATAGAAATAGGGGATGAGAATATAAAAATAGTTTAAGTGCCTAAAATATTGGGCACTTATTTTTAATAATATATTGTTTTATTAATTGCTTTTATGGTAAAATAAATTAGGAACATTTTGATTTTTATAAACATAACGATATAAATTAATTTATAAAGTATGTGGGACATTTTTAGTCCTACATGGTCGAAGGAGGCAACAGAAGATGAGAACTATAGCAGTATTAACCAGTGGTGGAGACGCACCAGGAATGAATGCAGCCATCAGAGCAGTCGTAAGGACAGGCCTTGCAAATGGATTAAGAGTTATGGGAATACAAAGAGGGTATAATGGAATAATAAATGGTGAAATATTTGAAATGAATTCATCATCGGTTTCAGACATTATTCAAAGGGGTGGAACCATTTTAAGAACTGCAAGAAGTGAGGAATTTAGAACAGAAGAAGGAAGAAGAAAGGCTTTTAATGTTTTAAAGGTATTTGGAATTGATGGTTTGGTTGTAATTGGTGGTGACGGTTCATTTACAGGTGCAATGAAGCTTTCAAACGAACACGACATTAAGGTTGTTGGCATACCAGGAACAATTGACAACGATTTAGCATATACAGATTATACTATTGGATTTGATACAGCAGTGAATACAGTTTTAGATGCTATCAACAAATTGAGAGACACTTCAACTTCGCATGAAAGAGTTTCAGTAGTTGAAGTAATGGGAAGAAGATGTGGAGATATTGCGCTTTATGCTGGACTTGCAGGCGGTGCAGAAAGTATTATAATACCAGAACAGGAATATGACTTCAATGAACTTTGCAGAACGATTATAGAAAGCAAGTCCCATGGAAAGATGCATAATCTAATTATACTTGCTGAAGGCGTAGGCGGTGCTGAAGAACTTGCTAAAAAAATTGAGGATATTACAGGTATTGAAACCAGGGCAACAAAGCTTGGACATATTCAAAGAGGTGGAAGTCCATCAGCGTTTGACAGAATATTGGCTTCAAAGATGGGCGCAAGAGCTATAGAGTTGCTTTTAGAAGGAAAGAGTCAGAGAGTTATTGGAATTAGAGACGGAAAGTTAATTGATGTGGATATTAATGAAGCATTAGCTATGAAAAAGGATAGCGATGACTATATGTATAAACTTGCAAATATCTTATCAATCTAAGGAGTTGAAGGTATGAGAAAAACAAAAATTGTCTGCACAATTGGACCTGTTAGTGAAAAGGAAGAGGTATTAAGAAAATTAATCGAATCTGGATTGAATGCTGCAAGACTTAACTTTTCACATGGCGACCATGAGGAACATGGAAGAAGAATTGAGCTCATAAAGAAACTTAGAAAAGAAATGGGAAAACCGATTGCTATTGTTCTTGATACTAAAGGGCCAGAGATTAGAACGGGTAATTTTAAAACTGGAAAGGTAGAATTGGTTGAAGGACAAAAGTTTATCGTAACTACAAGGCAAATAGATGGAGACGAGACAATTTGTTCTGTTACCTACGAAAAATTACATGAGGATGTAAAAGTAGGGGATACAATATTAATCGATGATGGATTGATTGGACTTACTGTTGAAAAAATTGAAGGACAGGATATTCATTGTGTTGTTCAAAATGGAGGCCCTGTAAGCAACCATAAAGGTGTAAATGTTCCAAAAGTTAAAATTAATTTACCAGCTCTAACAGAAAAGGACATTGCAGATATAAAGTTTGGGATTGAAAAAGGAATTGATATTATCGCAGCTTCCTTTGTTAGAAAGCCATCTGATGTTCTTGCAATTAGAAAGGTTTTAGAAAGCAACGGTGGTCACAATATTTTAATTGTAGCAAAGATTGAAAATCAAGAGGGTGTAGACAATATCGATGAAATTCTGAAACTTGCTGATGGAGTGATGGTTGCTCGTGGTGATTTGGGAGTAGAAATTCCTGCGGAGGATGTTCCATTAGTGCAAAAAATGATTATTGAAAAGGCAAATAAGGCAGGAAAGCCTGTAATAACAGCAACTCAGATGTTGGATTCTATGATTAGAAATCCGAGACCAACAAGGGCAGAGGTAACTGATGTTGCTAATGCTATATTCGATGGGACTGATGCTATTATGCTGAGCGGTGAAACAGCAAATGGCAAATATCCTGTTGAGGCAGTAAGAACTATGGCTAGAATTGCTGAAAAGGCTGAGTCAGCTTTAAATTATGAGTTGCTTCTTGAAAAGAAGGCAAAACAGAAATTAAATACTGTTCCTGATGCAATTAGTTTTGCAACAGTTACATCAGCTGATGAGCTTAATGCATCGGCAATTATAACTGCTACTCAATCAGGTCATACTGCGAGGATGGTTTCAAAATACAGACCAAAGTGTCAAATTATTGCTGCAACTCCTTATGAAGATGTAGCAAGAAAACTATCGATTGTTTGGGGAGTTTACCCAATTATAGCTTCTAAGATGGAGTCGGCAGATGCTGTAATTGACTTATCAGTAAAAGAGGCATTGGATAAAGGATTAGTGTCCAAGGGAGATTTGGTTGTTATAGCGGCAGGTGTTCCTGTAGGATATGCCGGAACGACTAACATGATGAAGATTTCAATAGTTGGGGACACTCTTGTTCAAGGAAAAGGAGTAGGAAATCCAACATATGGGACAGCATGTGTAGTTACTAATAATGGAAAAATTGACGAAATGCTTGAGACGGGAAACATATTAGTTGTTAAGGATTTAGCTCCCTCTGATGTATCATACATTATAGAGAGAGCAGCAGGAGTTATAGTAGAAAACGGGGGTTTAACTACTGATGCTGCTTTAGAATGTATAAATAATAATATTCCAATTATAATCTCTGCTGAGGGAGCTACAACTATAATAAAACACGGAACGCTCGTTACCATGCTTCCAAGAAACGGATTGGTTTTCAGCGGTAAGGCAAATATCACTGCATAATAGCCCTATTTTAGGGCTATTTGTATTAAATATTAAAAAAATGGATATAATTTTAGATAGATTTTGAGGCAACTGATTCTAATTATGCACACCAGTGGGTGTGCCATTTTTTTTGAATAAAAAAATATAAAGTGAAAAAAATAAACTTGAAGATATTTTTTGAGGGAGGATTGATTATGAGATTAAACGCTTTAGATTGGTTAGCGATAGTTCTTACTATAATTGGCGCGATAAACTGGGGACTTATAGGTTTCTTTGATTTTGATTTGGTAAGAGCTATTTTTGGAACAAGAACACTTGCAAGTTTTGCTATATATTCAATAATAGGAATAGCAGGATTATATATGATATTCACTATAGCAAAACAGGAAAACAGAGAAGAAGCAAGATAAAAAAATTGGCTGTTGCATTATATGCTTTGCAACAGCTAATTTTTTAAGTTAATTTTAGCTTAAATATTCTGTAGGTCTTATAAATTTTGCCTCCAAGTTTTATTGCATCATTTATCATAGGTGTATTATATTCCCAGATTGTTGAACCTTCTGCTTCAATAAACCCTTTCTCCCTTGCAGACTTGAATATATTAAGGTAAATAGCTGAAGAAACACCTTTTTTTCTATATTCGGGAATGACGAATAATACAAAGACCCTTAATCTGTTGATAAATCTTTTGTGATATAGAAGCTTAAATATTCCAAAAGGAAACAGCCTGCCATTTACATATTTTAATGCCTGATTGTAATCTGGCAGTGCTATGTTAAATCCGATAGGTTGTCCATCTTTTGTTCTTGCAATGAAAATAAAATCCTCATCAACAACTGGAACTAAATTATTAGCCATTATTTCTATTTCATCTTTATCAAGTGGAATAAAATCCTCCCATTCTTCTGGCATTGCTCTTGCAATTATTTGTTTTATATCTTCTATGTCCTTACTTAGTCTTTTTCTGTTTAATTTTTCCACTACAAAATCAAATTTATCAACAGCAAAATTGTATGCTCTTTCATAACGTTCTATATTAACAGTATTTATATCATAATGAAATGCATAAACATCCCAGTATTTTTCAAAACCGTATTTTTCAAACAAATCCTTGTAATAGGGCTTGTTATATACATTTATTACGTATGGTGGGTCATCAAAATTGTCGATTAATATTCCTCTATTATCATCCCCATTAGGAACATTAACAGGTCCTACTATTTCGTCTACACCGTTTTGTTTAAACCAATTAATTGCATAGTCAAACATAGATTTAGCTGTTTCAAAATCATCTATGCATTCAAAAAAAGATATATATCCTCTTTTATATTTTTTTATCTTATTTATTTTTTGGTTAATTCCTATAAGCATTCTTCCAACAGTCTCGTTGTCCTTAAATGCAAGTATGAGTTTATATGGTCCATCATGTTTCAAAGTACTATTTTCTCCCCGAATTGTTTTCTTAAAGTCTGAAATCAAGGGAGAAACCCAGTTTTTATCATCATTGTATATTTTCCACGGTAATTTTATAAATTCCTTTTCCTCTCTCTTATCAATAACTTCCTTAATGATTATCACAACAAAATCCCCCTCTAATAATTTAATTTAATATTATCAAATATTAGCAATGTTTTACAATATATTATTGTTTATTTTATAATTTTATTCTGATAAAATAATATGGATAAAATATTAAAAAGGGTGATGAATGTGGCAAAACATATTCCAGTTGAATTAGGAAAACAATATGAGATTGATATAACAGGAATGGGATTTCAAGGTGAAGGAGTAGGAAGAATTGAGAACTTTGCAGTATTTGTCAAAGGTGCTCTGAAGGGAGAAAAAGTTAAAGTTGATATTGAAAAGGTTCAAAAGAATTTTGCCTTTGGTAAACTTATAAAAATATTGAACATCTCAGAGCAAAGGACTAATCCAATATGTCCTATTTACGAATTATGTGGAGGGTGCCAAATTCAGCATTTAACATATGAAGGTCAATTAGAGTTCAAAAGAGAAAGAGTTGAAAATGTAATCAACAGAATTGGGAAAATAACAGATGTAAAGATACATAGAACATTGGGAATGGCAAATCCATACAGATACAGAAACAAGGTTCAACTTCCTGTAAGAAGGGAAAATGGAGAGATTAAAATAGGTTTTTTTAAGCAGGGAACTCATGATGTAATAGACATTGATGAGTGCTTTATTCAGGATGAGGTTGCTGATAAAGTTGTAAACTTGACAAAGGAATGGATTGATAAGTATAGAATTGAACCCTATGATGAAAAAGATGGAAGCGGATTAATAAGACATATTATGATTAGAAGGGCATTTGTAACAGGCGAGGTTATGATAGTTATAGTAACTAATGAAAACGAACTTCCATACAAAGATGAGTTTATTGATTTGATGCTAAATAACATTGATGGATTAAAAAGTATAGTTCATAACATCAACAATAAAATTACAAATGTTATATTAGGTGAAAGAAATATTCTGCTTTGGGGACAGAATTATATAACTGACTACATAGGAAAATTTAAATTCAGAATTTCCCCCCTTTCATTCTTTCAGGTAAATCCTGTTCAAACTAATGTTTTATACAACAAAGCACTTGAATTTGCTGATCTTACAGGTGATGAAGTGGTTTTTGATGCATATTGTGGAACAGGAACAATATCTTTATTTTTAGCACAAAGGGCAAAAAAAGTTTACGGCGTTGAAATAGTTGAAGAAGCAATAAAAAACGCAAAAGAAAATGCAGTCGAAAATGAAGTTAAAAATGTAGAATTCATAGTTGGTGAGAGTGAAGCAATCATTCCAAAACTAATCGAAAAGGGAGTTATTCCTGATGTAGTTGTAGTAGACCCTCCAAGAAAGGGCTGCGATGAGAAACTACTTCATTCCATCGCAAATGCTAATCCAAGTAGAATAGTTTATGTTTCCTGCGATCCATCAACATTAGCAAGAGATTTAAATCTATTGGAAAGATTGGGATATAAAACAATTGAAATTCAGCCGGTTGATATGTTTCCACAAACGGCACATGTGGAGTGTGTCACATTGATGTCAAAGCCTTAACCTTTGATATTACTGGCTTTTCGCGTTTACATTCAACTAGTCTACTCGAGAGAAAGGGTAAAATGCGTATATGGGAACATGTCGAAAACTCATATTTAATCCCCCAAGATTGATGGGGTTGAGTTAACACATTAGATAATGCCCATTTTTACATAGGATTGAGTAGCCAGAATGGATGTACTTTTTATAAAATCTGTCGATATTGTATTTAGAATAATATTTATTTAAATCCAATTTAAAAATCATGCGAATGTAAAGAATTTATTTGCATTATTATGAAACGAATGATATTATACAGTTATAAATAACTATAGGTGATTATCATGGCAATCAGTTATAAAAAGCTTTGGGAACTATTGATTGATAGAGATATGAAGAAAAAAGACCTGCAAAAGATTGCAGGTATAAGTTCTGCAACAATAACAAAGCTTGGCAAAAACGAAAATGTGAATACTGAAGTATTAGAAAAAATATGTAGGGCTTTGGAATGTGATATAAGTAATATTATGGAAATTATACCAGATAATAAATAAAAACGATTAAATACTAAAGGAGAAGCAATGATTACAAGATATCATGCAATATACTATGCACGTGTTCTTGCGCAAAGAGCAATAGGCGATAATATAGACAGTTTGTCACAATCATTATTAAATGCCGCTGTGGATATAAATCCACACCAAATTGAGGCGGCTTTATTTGCGTTTCGTTCTCCGCTCTCCAAAGGCATTATTCTTGCCGACGAGGTTGGTTTGGGAAAAACCATAGAGGCCGGATTAGTGCTGTGCCAATACTGGGCTATTGGTAAGCGGAAGATAATTGTTGTTTGTCCTGCTGCCATACGAAAACAATGGAGTTTTGAACTGACAGAAAAGTTTGGTATTGATAATGAAATCCTTGATTCAAAAAATTACAACGAATATGTCCGCATTGGGCGTAATCCGTTTGACAATAAAAAGGTTGTCATTTGTTCTTATAATTTTGCTGCCCGAAAAAAAGATGAAATACGTTTGTTTGGCTTTGACCTGGCTATTATTGATGAGGCGCATAAACTGAGAAATGTATATAAAAAGAATAGTGTCACAGCACACGCTGTTCGGGAAGCTCTTGAAAATGTAAAGAAACTGCTCCTGACGGCTACGCCGTTTCAAAACAGCCTTATGGAATTATACGGACTAACCTCCATAATAGACGAAAACATTTTTGGCGATGCTAAATCATTTCGTGCCAATTATGTGTATGAAGAGAATTATTCTGAACTGCAAATGAGGCTTGCACCTTATTATAAAAGAACTTTGCGAAAAGACGTGGTGGAGTATATAAACTATACCAAACGTCTGCCTTTGACACAAAAATTTGATTCTACTGATTTGGAGTTTGAGTTGTACACGAAGGTTTCGGAATTTTTGCGTTCCGACAACTTATATTCTATACCTGTAAAACAGAAAATGTTGACAACAATGATGGTTAGAAAAATACTGGCATCTTCTACATATGCTTTGCTCGGCACATTGGCTACCATAAAAGCACGCCTGGAAAAAATGCTTGAAGAAAATAAATACCAGCAGTTTGATTTGAATGAGATTTTTGATGAGGATGAGATTGAACTTCTTAATGAAAATGAAGAAGATAATATCGATAGTGATGCTAACTTGCCTACAGAGGATGAAATAATAGATACAAAACAAATACAAAAAGAAATTGCAGCAATACAGTCATTTATAAATTTGGCTGAACAAATTAAGTATGATTCGAAAGCTAAAGCACTCCTTATAGCATTACAGAAAGCATTTGAACAGATTGAATTAATAGGTGCGAATCGTAAAGCACTTATTTTTACAGAATCAAAACGAACGCAAGCATATTTGAAAGAATTTCTTGAGCAAAATGGATACCGGGGAAAAATTGTTATTTTTAACGGATCAAACTCGGACAAGCAATCAAACGAGATACTTGAGGCTTGGCTTAAGGCTAATGCCTATACAGGCAAAATAAGCGGTATCCGCGCGGCGGACCGACGTGCCGCCATTGTTGACTATTTTAAGGACAAGGCGGAAATTATGATCGCAACAGAAGCTGCTGCGGAAGGATTAAACCTGCAATTTTGCTCACTTGTTGTGAACTATGATTTACCTTGGAATCCACAGAGAATAGAACAGCGCATTGGCCGCTGTCACCGCTACGGACAAAAAAGCGATGTCGTCGTTGTAAATTTCGTAAATCAGCGTAACTACGCCGATTTACGTGTATTCGAGCTGCTAAATGATAAATTTAAACTGTTTAGCGATGTGTTCGGGACATCCGATGAAATACTGGGTCAAATCGTCGGTGTTGATTTTGAAAAGCGTATATGGCTCATATACCAGGAATGTCGGACCGAAGCTGAGATCAGTGCTGCGTTTGAAAAACTTCAAGCCGAACTGGAAAGTAAAATTAATACGCGCCTGAAAGACGTAAAAGAACAAGTACTGAAAACCTTTGACGTGGAAGTTCAGGGACGGTTGAAATTAGCAAAAGAACACACCTGTGCGTTCATAAACCGTTACGAATATATCTTCTGGGAACTGACGAAATTTATTTTAGGAGATAAAGCGGTTTTCAACGATAGCAACCACTCTTTTATATTAAAAGAACGTATTGGAGAATCTCCAAAAGGAAAGTATTGTCTTATTACAAGTAAAGAAACCGAGGGGATACCTTACCGTCTTTCTCATCCGCTTGCGCAATATGTGCTGAAGCAGGCTTCAGCTATAAAAGTTACGGGTGGTAAGATTATATTTTCTCCATTGGAAACAGAATTAAATGTAACTTTGCCGGAGGATTTGAAAGGAAAAAGCGGATACCTGCTTCTTTCGTCATTGGATGTTTTGGCATTCGATACAGAACAATACAGCTTATTTACGGCATATACAGATGACGGACAACCATTGTCTCAGGAATTATGTGAGAAATTGTTTCTTTGTGCCGGACGTGAAGTCAAACCAACAGGACTTACCCCTGTACAACAGCGTAAATTGAAAGAGAGTGCAGAACAGCATCGAAAAGGGAAATTACAGCAGATTGACTCGCGAAATCTCTTATATTTTAAGGAAGAGGAAGAACGCATCTTCCAATGGGAGAAGGATATGATAAATAGTCTGGAAAAAGAGCTTGATACGATTAAGCGGCAAATCCGTGAGCAGGAAAGGTTAATACGCAATGCTGTAACAATAGAGGAGAAAATTGCAGCAACAAAAAATTAGAACAACTCGAAAGCTTCAAGCGGCGAAAGCGCAATGAGCTTGCCGATCGAGAAGATGAAATAGCAAGCAAACGCCGCAAACTGTTGGCTGAATTGGACAGCCGAATGATAAAACAAACTCATCACGAGGATCTATTCGCCATTGAATGGCAGATTGTATAAAGGAGTGAGAACGCGATGAATCAAAATACGAACGAAAAATTGAACCGATTTATTAACCTCTTGGAGGAAATTTTTGAACTTGACAAGGCAGATTTGGATTTCGGGATCTACCGCATTATGAATATCCGCAGGAAAGAGATTATGAAATTCCTCTCGGAGGATTTGCCAAAAAAAGTGAAGGAAACGCTTACTCCGTTTGCCCAAAATACCGGGGAAATAAAAGAACGTATTGCAGCTATTGAAAAACAAGGTGCTGAACTTGGTATAGAGATTAATGCAAGCCCGAAGCTAGCAGAAGAATATGCCCGTTACAAATCACAGCTTGCGTCGGGTACAGACTTGTCTTCACTTGAAACAGATGTGTACTCAGCACTTTATAAATTTTTCAGCCGTTATTATGATGAAGGTGATTTTATTTCTAAACGTCGCTACAAAGAAGGCGTTTACGCAATTCCTTATGAGGGTGATGAGGTAAAACTTTACTGGGCGAATGCTGACCAGTATTATATAAAGACCACAGAAAACTTTCGTGACTATACTTTTATTGACAACGGTAAAAAGGTACATTTCCGTCTTGTTGATGCAACTACAGAAAAGAACAATAACAAGGAATCCGACACAAAAAAGCGCGAGTTTATGCTTTATAAAGAAACGCCGGAGCGCCCTGAACTTAAGACAATTGAAGAAGTTGACGGCGAATTGGTTATCCGTTTTGTATATGACACTCCAGATGATAGAAAAGTAAATTGGTTTGAAGCCAACCTTGACGCCATTTCGGATGCAATTGCAAAGAATTTGAAAGAATGGTTTCACTTACTCGCGCCTGCACCTAGCGAAAAAAAGAAAACGCGTACGGTGTTGGAAAAACATCTGAGTACCTATGTTGCTAAAAACACCTTTGACTATTTCATTCATAAGGATTTACGCGGCTTTTTAACCCGCGAACTGGACTTTTTTATAAAGAGCGAAGTCATTCATCTTGATGATATTGATACTACCGACGAGAAACGTGCTGATAGCTATCTTGCCAAGGTGAGGGCAATCAAGCGTGTCGGTAAGATTATTATTGACTTTCTCGCACAAATTGAGGATTTTCAGAAAAAACTGTGGCTGAAAAAGAAGTTTGTTGTTGATACAAATTGGTGTATAACTCTCGATAGGGTGGACGAAAAATTCTACCCAGAAATTATTGAAAACGAAGCTCAAATTGCCGAATGGCGGGAAATGTATGCGATTCATGAGATCGAGGGCAACCTTACGACCGTCGGATATTCCGAGCCACTGACGATAGAGTTTTTGCGTCAAAATAAAAACCTTGTTCTTGACACTCGTCATTTCTCGGCCGATTTTAAAGAACGCCTGATTGCAAGCATAGACAATCTCGACGAGCAGACGGGCGGATTGATGATATATTCAGAAAATTTTCAAGCTATTAATTTACTTACTGAGAAGTATAACGGAAAAATTAAGCTTATATATATAGATCCGCCTTATAATACTGATGCAAGCAAAATATTGTATAAAAACGGCTATGAGCACAGCAGTTGGATATCGTTAATGGAATCGCGTCTATCCGCTTCTTGCTGTCTTTTGTCACAAACTGGGTTGATAGAAGTTGCTATAGACGATTATGAACTACGTTATATTAATTGCTTACTGGACTTAATCTATGGCATTGATAATGCAATATCGAACATAGCGATATTAACAAACCCTAAAGGGAGAGATCAAGATTTTATTGCACAAGCGCATGATTATACACTTATGTATGCTCGTGATAAGCGTTATTGCACAACAAATAAATTTACTCTTTCCGAAGAAGAGCTTAAAAAGAAATTCTCGAAATTAAAAGGTGAACAAGCACATAGGGAACTACCATTAAAACGTACAGGAAGCGGTAAACGTCGAGAAGATCGTCCCTACATGTTTTTCCCTTTTATTTACCATATTGAGAGTAAAAAACTGAGTGTAATACCAGAGGATCAATATAGTCAGATTTACCAAGCGAGCACGAATACATTTGATGATGCATTTATTAATTACTTGCGAAAGAAATATGAATCGGAAGGTTACGCATTTATTCTTCCTTTGAGTGAGAATGGAGAATATTTACGCTGGCGTTGGGGGTATAAAAGCTGTGTTTCTGGCTGTGAAAGCGGGATTCTTTTTGCAAAACAATTACGGAATGGCAGTTATGCTGTTTATCAATATGATTTTGCTGATGATGAGCAAACGCCTAAATCATTATGGTTTGGCGAACGTTACGATGCCTCTTCAAAAGGAACGAATCTTTTGGAGGACATTATACCGCAAAATCCATTTGACTATCCGAAAAGCTTGTATACAGTATTAGACAATATTGTTATAGGTAGCAATGAAAAAGATACAGTACTTGATTTTTTTGCCGGCAGTGGTACTACTGGTCACGCTGTTATTGAATTAAACCGCACAATAGACAATTCGGACAGAAAGTATATTCTTGTTGAAATGGGCGAGTATTTTTACACTGTTACGCTGCCACGCATGAAAAAGGTTATCTACTCCGCCGATTGGAAAAGCGGTAAACCGCAAAACCGCAACACTGGCATAAGCCACATTATGAAATACATCTCCCTTGAAAGCTACGAAGACACGCTTTCAAATATTGAACTGGATGACGACAAACACCAGCTTGCGATGAAATTAGGCGATGAATATATGATACACTATATGTTTGACTACGAGGCGAAAGACAGCATGCTTTCGCTGGACGCTTTTAACGCACCGTTTTCCTATAAGCTTAAAATCATTGAAAACAACGAAACGAAACTTAAGACTGTTGACTTATGCGAGACATTCAATTATCTGATTGGGCTGTCGGTTATACGACAGTCGGCAACAGCTTGGTTTAAAGCTGTAAGACTGATTGAAGAGGAATGGAAAAGAGAAGGCTTATACGAAGGAGCGGTCAGATTGGAGCGGGATAACAGCGGCGAGTACGGCTTTAAGCAAATTGAGGGCAGACTACCTGATGGCAGACGAGCGCTTGTAATCTGGCGCACCATCACAAGTGACTTGATACAAAGCAATGCTGCATTAGACTCATATTTCACAAAACACAGGATTAACCCCGCTGACCGTGAGTTTGATGTTATCTATGTCAACGGTGACAAGAACCTTGAAAACCTGCGCCTGGATGACGAAAACTGGAAAGTGCAGCGTATTGAACCTGTATTCAGGGAAAAGATGTTTGAGGAGGCGGAATAATGGCAAAAAGAAAAAACACTGCTTCTGCTTTCAAATGGAGTGACCAGTTAGTTTTATTTCGCTATTTCCTCAACCTGTTTGGCAAAGACAGCCTTGCTGACCTTGCTGGCAAAATGAACAGTTCTGAATACGAAGGCTTTGACGAAAACCAGAATACATACTTCTGGGGTGAACTGGATTTACTGTTGATGCGCCAGGGCGCAGACGCAAAAATTAGCCGGGATACTCTGCGGGAATATGATGAGCGTATTTGCCGCTATGTCAAAAAAATTGGCGAAAAACGCGGGGGCATTAAGCTTAAATATTTTCAGTATATAGCCTGTCTGTTCACCGAAATATATCTTGACCGCTATTTTACCGACAAAGAAGCCTTTGCAGCTGATTTGAACGCTTTTATCGAAAAGGTTAAGGTAGAAAGTTTCGGTGCTATTGATATTGAGCCTTTTACACCGGAGAATATGAATAAATTGGCATTTATGTGCGCCACCGGCAGCGGCAAGACGCTCATTATGCACATAAACATCCTGCAGTTTCGCTATTACCTGAGAAAGGCGAAGCTGACCAACCAGCGCTTGGACATTAACAAGATTATTGTTCTTGCGCCGAACCAGGGAATGTCAAACCAGCATTTGGAGGAGTTGAAACTATCGGACATATCCGCAGAGCCTTTCTCAAAGAGCGGCTTTGGTACAACCGCTGACGTTATTGTTATCGACATGAACAAGCTGAAAGAGGAAGGTAAAGTCAAAACCGTTTCAGTTGACAGCTTCGAGCAGAACAACCTCGTGCTTGTGGACGAAGCACACCGCGGCCTCGCGGGAGATGTGTGGTATGACTACCGTTCGCGCCTTTCGGCAGAGGGTGGCTTTGCCTTTGAATATTCCGCAACATTAAAGCAGGCGATGAAATCAACCAAGCCGGGTAATATTTCTCAGAAAGAATGGAAAGAACGTCTTGACGAGTATTTCCGTTCAATTATAATTGATTACTCTTACAAGTACTTTTATGAAGACGGATACGGCAAGGAATACCGCATTTATAACTTACGGGACAGTATTGAAGAGGAACAGAGGCAGTTATACCTCGTAGGCTGCTTGTTGTCATTTTATCAGCAATTGAAGTTGTTTTGTGAAAAAGGCAAGGAGTACGCACCTTTTCGAATTGAAAAGCCTCTACTTGTTTTTGTGGGCAATCGTGTAACGGCAAAAACATCCGTCGCAGAAATGACCGATGTTGAGGAAGTGTTGGACTTTATTGATAAGTTTGTCAACCGCAAGGAGCAAACCATAAACCGAATCGACACTGTGTTAAGTGGTGACACCGGACTAACCGACAGCGCCGGCCGGGAACTCTTTTCACAAAACTTCAACGCTCTAAATTCTTTGTTCGGAGGAACTCCTAAAGCTGAAGATGTTTATAAGGATATTCTCCGCCTTGTTTTCAACAGCGATACCACATCTGACTCCCCACGCCTGCACGTCATAAACTTGCGTCAGGTACAAGGAGAAATTGCACTCCGAATTGGTTCCGACGGCGAATATTTTGGTGTGGTAAGCATTGGCGACACGGCAGGCTTAATTAAAAACTGCGAGGCAAAAGGTATTACCACCGAAACAGAGGAGTTTGTTTCTGAATCCCTTTTCCACAACATCAACGAACGAAATTCGAACATAAATATTCTCATTGGTTCACGCAAGTTTACCGAAGGCTGGAACTCGTGGCGTGTTTCTACGATGGGGCTTATTAACTTTGCTAAAGGCGAAGGCTCACAAGCCATCCAGCTTTTTGGACGCGGAGTTCGCCTGCGTGGCTACGGTGGTTGTTTAAAACGCAGTCACAGATTGGATGACAGCTCTGTTATCATACCGAAATATATTGACCTGCTTGAAACGCTGACTATATTCGGAATAAAAGCCCAGTATATGGAAGACTTTAAAAGGTATCTTGAAATGGAGGATATGCCTGCCAACGAAAGGCCGCACGAGTACACGCTTCCTGTATTAAACCGGTATAATCCCGATGAGCACAGAAAATTGCGGGTCATCAAAGTTAAAGAGGGTGTAAACTTTAAAAATCAAGCTGCAAGACTTTTACTCGGTAAACCGAACGAGGAATTTTTGCGTTATTTAAACAAGAACAAGGTGATACTTGATTGCCGTTCAAAAGTGCAGACAATTGAATCTACATTCAGCATGCAGATTGAATCTATCCCCGAAGAACATACAATTGGTAAGCAGTATATACCATTCATCGATTATGACCGCATTCTTGACGAACTTGAAACCTATAAGAACGAGAAGTTTTATTATAATATCTCTATCACTAAAGATGGTATCAAGGATATTTTAAAAACTGACGGTTGGTATTTGCTTATCATTCCGAAGAAGCACCTCGAACTTGACAGTATGGAAAAGCTTGTTCTTGTAACTGACTTAGCCATTATGGTGCTGAAATGTTATATTGATAAGTTCTACAAATACGAAAAAGCAAAGTGGGAGGAAAGGTTCCTAGAATACCAGGAATTGAATGACAGCGATGGAAACTTTGTTGCTGAATATAAACTTTCGTATTATGATGCCTACGACGGTGATCCAACCGCCGGGACAGTGGAGCAGTTTGTTGAGGATTTGAAGGCTCTACTTAATCAGCATAGCGGTATACCAACATATGAAAAAGGTATGCTTAGCAATTCACTGATAGCTTTTGATTTCCGGCATCACCTCTACACACCGCTCATCTGTCTGAGAGCGGGTGGTTTGAAACTGACTGTATCACCGGTCAGTCTGAATGAAGACGAGAAACGGTTTGTTGATAAACTTAAGGCATATGTAGATGCAAATGCTGCAATTTTCGAGGGCAAAAAGCTATACTTGCTCCGCAACAAGAGCAAGGTAGGAATGGGGTTCTTCGAAGCAGGCAATTTTTATCCGGACTATGTGTTATGGATTGATACGCCCGATGTGCAATATATTTCCTTTATCGACCCAAAAGGATTGCGGCATTTGCAATGGGATGATCCCAAGATAGAGTTCCATGCCACTATTAAAGAACTTGAAGCGCGCCTCCAGCCCTCAAGCGGTGATAAGAAAATTGTGCTGAACTCTTTTATAATGTCCGGTACCCGTTCCGAGGATTTGTGTCAGTGGTGGGGAAAAGGCAAGCCGGAACGTAGAGCGAAGAATGTGTTTTGCCTTGATGAAGACGACTGCATTGATGGTATGATAGCGAAAATATTGAAATCGGAATAGCTTATTGTTGAATATTAAGCTAATAATTACGTAATCCGATGGCACTAATTGGAAAAATTAGTTTATCAAGCACAGAAAATAAGAAATAAATTTCTGTTAGTAGCATAATTGTAAAATTAAAATTAATGACAATATTGACATACTTTATCAAGAACACCCAAATGGGTGTTTTTATTTTATAATGTTTAATTTATTCACTCCTAACAAGGAGGTAAGGAGGTGATGCCTATGCTTGAACTAATATAGGTATTATGACTTCAATAACACACAAACCAAAGGAGGAAATCAAAAATGATTGGATTCGAGCAGTACCAAAAAATCCAGGAGTATAAAGCACTTGGACTTGCCCAGACAAAAACTGCAAAGGTGCTAGGAATAACCTATTCTTCGGTCAGCAAATACTGGAATATGAGCGAAGAAGATTATGTAAGGGAAGCTGAAAAGGAAAGGTTCCACATGGATAACTATCGTCAGTACATACTGGAACAACTGAAGTTATGCCCACAAATACGGGACACAAATGTCTATCTTAAATTGATGGAAGCCTTTCCCGATTTACAAGTTAAACGAGCTACATTCTATCGCTATATGAAATCATTAAGGGAACAACATGGGTACCAGCATGCAAGTAAAAGAAAAACTTCGCCCCGTGAAATATCTCCGCCGGGATATGAAGCGCAGGCAGATTTCGGTCAATACAAACTAAAGGATATGTACGGGCGAATTGTACGAATATATTTCTTTTGCATGGTTCTAAGCTATAGCAGAATGAAATTTGTTTATTTTTCACCGGATCCCTTTACAACCAAAACAGCCATTAAAGCTCATAAATATGCATTCCAATATTTTGGAGGAAGAACACAGACTATTCTTTATGACCTTGACCTTGTCTATGTAGTCAGTGAAAATCTGGGGAATATCATATTCGTACCCGCCTTTGAAGAATATGTTAAGCGTATAGGTTACAGTATTTCGCTATGTAGACCAAGAGATCCTCAAAGTAAAGGCAAGGTTGAAGAGGTGATTGGATACATAAAGCAAAGTTTTCTTGAGGGCAGGATATACACCGGAATTGATTGCCTTAACAGTGCTGCCCTTGCATGGTTAGATAGGGAAGGCAACGGGCGAATACATACTGTGACCAGAAAAGTGCCGCGTGAAATGTTCATGGAAGAGCAAAAATACTTGTTCCATGTCAAACCTTATTCCGAAGTATCAAGCACTGTTGCCTCCTTTGATAAGGATGGAGTGGTAAGTTACAAAGGCAACCGTTATCTGATTAATACAGGTATGATGGATGTTCATAAACGCATTCGCATTGAAGATGATGGTGAAATGCTTTTGTTCTATGATGCTGAAACAAATGATTTATTGGCTAAATATCCAGTCACAGAAGATACCGGGCAGTTGTTCAAACCAGAAGAAAATTACAGCAGAGACAGGGTTTCTTTAACCATCATAAAACAATATTTTGCAGAATACGAAATAGCTCAGGAATTCATCCGGCTTATGGAGTTACAGCAACCAAAATATTTTAATTCCCATTGTATTCGAATAAACCGGATGACGAAGTTTTATACAATTGGACAATTGCTTGATGGAATAGAATACTGCATTGATACTGAACGCTGCAGTGCCTATGAGCTTTTGGCTTATCTCATGTATCAGTACGGAGAGCATATAGCTAAGAAGTTTTTGCCGAATCAGCAGTATTTTAACCATTTGGCGAGGAGTAAAGAAATAAGGAGGGAAATCGATGGCTGATATAACAGAAATCCGTGAATTGGCCCAAAAGCTCAACCTTTGGAATATCGCAAGGGGATATATTGATTTGAATGATGAGAAACTATCAAACCTTGACTATCTTAAGATGGTGTTAGAAAAAGAATTGGAGATTAGGGCCAGACAAAAACACACCAAGCTGAGGAAGGCAAGTAAGCTTCCAAACAAAGCATTTGACGCATCGGACTCAAACAAGGGCTTAAAATGGCAGATTAAACAGTTATCCAACCTGACATGGCTTAAGGAAGAGCAAAACTCAATCCTGCTGGGAAAATGCGGGACGGGTAAGACCGGTCTTGCAGCGCAACTTGGAGAAACTGCAATCAGCAATGGACATAAAACCTATTATGCGCCTTTTGATAATTTTATCGCAGTGGCAGAAAAGAAAGCCACAAATCCAAAAGCAGAAGCGATCTTTTCTTATATGCAGGAATGTGACTTAATTATTATTGATGATGTCTTTTATGTGGAACCAACCAGGGCAGAACTGCAGGTTTTCTACCGGGCAGTTACCTTTCTTAATGAAGCCAGAAGCATTATTTTTATAACCAATCGTGAACTGTCAGCATGGATAGATGCAGCTGAGGATAAGCATCTTTGCCAGACTTTATTGGACAGAATGACGGTCAATTGTCAAATTGTTCGTTTGACTGACAAGTAAATAAAAACACTCACTTCTTTTTTAACAGGGGCAAATACCTCGTTTGAAAACAATGCCGAAAAACGGCTTAAAATAGATGCAAAAAATCTCACGAAATTCAAAGAACTGCTTAGCTTTTGAGATTTTCTGCAGTTTATAGGGTAGGGGGGTCTAAATCTCTACCACTTTTCACCCCGGAAACGGGCGGGGGGTCACGCGCGAAAAATCGCAGTTTCAAACGTGTGGTGAAATATACCGTAGAGTTCATTGGAATAACAGAGGCAAAAAATCGATTGTTTGGAGATGTGTCAGTAGGCTTGAGAATACAGGGTTAGCTTGTCATTCTCGAACTGTACAAGAGGACATGATAGGCTTAGCTACGGTGGATGCAATTAATAAGCTACTTGGGCAAAAAGATGACTTTTTGATTACCTTAAAGGAAAATATAGAAACAGTGATAAGTGAAACGGACAATAATATTGTTTCTGAGATAGATAAAAAGCTAGAGGAATTACAAAAAGACCTTTTGAGGCTGGCC